>JAKQCH010000486.1 GCA_029573825.1 Spirochaetota bacterium
GACGGCTACATCGGGACATGGCGGGGACGCGCGCACACAAAGCGCAGTGCATATTACAAAGTTATCCTCGGCACACGGGATATCCTGCAGCCGCTTCCCGGTCCCGATACTGCAACTGCATATTCTGACTTAATCCGGACCCGTTACCTCGCGCTGCCGGAGTTCTCGAACATACAGCTTGAGGCGATCGCAAAAATCGAAAGCGAGATTGCTCCCCAGACCCCGAATAAAACACGTACCGCGAAAGCGCTGTATTACTTTATCAATGAGGAAATACTGTACAACAGCAACAAAAACGGCTCCCGGCTTGAAGATGTAATTGAGAACCTTGAATCTGATTCGCTGGGAAAAGCAAAGCTCCTGATGATTCTCTGCCGCAGACAGCAGATCCCCGCACGCATCGTGGGGGGGATTTTACTCAGACCTCAGAAAAACGAAAATCTCAAAGGTAAACGGCGGCTTTTTTACTGGAATGAAATTTATTTAAACAATAAGTGGTATACCGCCTGTCCCACATACGGACATTTTTCAAAGCTTCCCGCGGAATATCTACCCCTGTTCCGGAACTATGAATCAATCAGTGATATTGTGAATGATGACCAGGCAAGAATACGGATATACGCCAACAAGGTGGTATCACGGGAATTCACTATAAATGAATACCGCCGGGAACTGCAGGATTCCCGTTCATGGCTTCTCCAGTATTCTCTCTACACCCTGCCGCTGCAGGTCCAGGCGCTTTTTAAAATCCTTCTCCTGATACCTCTCGGAGGGGTGGTGCTGGCGTTTTTCAGGAACATCATCGGATTCAAAACCTTCGGGATTTTCATGCCCATCCTCCTGGCGCTTTTTTTCAAGGAAACGACATTTATTTTCGGTGTAAGTTTCTTTTCACTGCTTGTGGCCCTTGGCTTCGTCGAACGGTATTTTCTGGAAAAACTGCACCTCCTTGCTGTTCCGCGTCTTTCCATCATTCTAACCCTGGTGGTCGCTTTTTTATGCGTTTTCGCCATTATGAACCAGTCAACACGATGGTTTCACAACTTCACTCCGGCTATGTTCCCCATCGTTATTACATCTATTTTTATTGAACGGTTCAGCATCATGATAGTTGAGGAAGGGCTGACAAACACCGCCAAAGCGCTCATCGGGACCCTGGTCATTGCCCTCATTTCGTACTGGCTTTTTTCCATACAGCTGCTTCAGGTGATTGTGTTCACCTACCCGGAAACGCTGTTATCCATGATCGCACTGTTTATTATTATTGGGAAATATACCGGATACAGGCTCTCAGAGTTTTTGCGGTTCAGGGAGATGCTGAAGAAAAAG
This sequence comes from Spirochaetota bacterium, assembly GCA_029573825.1. Classification (GTDB taxonomy): domain Bacteria; phylum Spirochaetota; class UBA4802; order UBA4802; family JAGODF01; genus JAKQCH01. Next base: position 1,330 of record JAKQCH010000486.1, read on the forward strand.
TGATATGATACTGCAACGGTTTAAAGAAATGGGCGTCCTCGGCATGAACGCCAGAATCGGCAAGTACATGCTTCCCAGCAACAACCGGAAGGACTACCCGAAAGTTGACGACAAAGTGATCACCTCGGATCTCGCGCGGGAACACAATATTCCCATGCCGGAAAACTATGCCGTGTTCCAGACATTCGGGCGGCTCCAGAACCTCAGTGACATCCTGCGGCCCTTCAAATCATTTGTCATAAAACCGGCAGCGGGGTCCATGGGAAACGGTATCATCGTCATCAAGGGAAGTTCAGATGACCTATTTATCCGCTCCAACGATGAATTCATTACCATACGCGATCTCCGTTATCACATGGCGCAGATTCTGAGCGGCCTCTATTCACTGAGCGGCTATCCTGACAAGGTAATAGTACAATACATGATACAGCTCCATCCCGTATTCGACACCATCGCGGTAAACGGCGTTCCGGACATCCGCATCATTGTGTACCGCGGATATCCTGTCATGGCAATGACGCGCCTCCCCACCATCGAGTCCAACGGCAGGGCAAACCTTCATCAGGGAGCAATCGGAGTCGGCATTGACCTCCTGACGGGCATCACCAGAAACGCGGTGTACAAAAACAAAACCATATATGATCACCCCGACACCGGTGTGCCCATTTCCGGCATTGCCATACCCTTCTGGGAGCAGATGGTCCTCATGGCGGTTAAGGGATACGACATGACAGGGCTCGGGTATTTAGGGGTCGATATAGCGCTGGATGCGGAAAAGGGCCCCATGGTACTTGAGATGAACGCGCGCCCGGGATTAGGGATCCAGATAGCAAACCTCCGGGGTCTACGGAAACGCCTGGAACTCATCGAGGACCTTCCCGGCAAAGGGCTGCCTCCCGAAGAGAGGATATCCCTCGCGATGGAAACAATCAGGGCTATGAATGAATGAGTAACTGCAGCGAAACACCATTTCATGATACGTCACTATACGATCCCCCGCGGTCCCGGTGCCCTCTCTGCGGGAGTCCCGATATCGCCCCGCACTATGTCATTACCAGGTTTACCGCTCACTTCAGGGTTGACCGGTGCCGCTCCTGCGGCTTCATCTTTATGAACCCCCCCTTCACCGATGCGGCGATTAAAGGTTTTTACAGTGAAGACTACTACCGCGGCAGCGCCGAATACGCATACCATGATGAACGGGAAGCGGAACGGTATGCCGCGTATGTGTGGGACAGCCGTATCAATGTGATCAGACGCTATGCAGAGGAAGGGAACTTCCTTGACATCGGATCATCTTTTGGAGGTTTTTTACGGCGCGCGGGCAGATATTATACCACCTTCGGAATAGAGATGTCCGAATATTCCGCAGCATACGCCCGGAAAGAAGGCGGGCTGAACATCCACACAGGGACCCTCGGGGACCACCCCTATGAGGGGAATTTTTTCTCCGTGATAACGATGATAGAAGTGCTGGAACACCTGAAGGACCCCGCGCCTGCCCTGAAGGAATGCTGCCGGCTTCTGAAGAAGGAAGGCGTCCTTGTACTCCAGACCGCCAACATGGAGGGGCTTCAGGCACGGCTCATGAAGGACAGGTACGGATACTATCTGCCGGGGCACCTCTCCTATTTCTCACTGCGGAACCTATCCGACGCGCTCCGTCATGCGGGGTTTTCCCGTGTCCGGGTATACCGCCCCGTGGAGTTCGGGCTGCTGCCGAAGCTGAAAAAATCGCGCGGCAGCTTCCGCACACTGTGGGACTACCGCCAATGGATCAGGATTTCACGCTATCACCTGATCAGCAAACTTGCTGCAGGCAGCTTCAGTCCCACCAGCTCCATGGTGCTCTACGCGGTGAAGTAATATTTTTCACCTGACAATTCTGTCCGGCATGCTGTACACATTGCACCGGTCCCCGCGCACAAACCCGATCAACGTCATGGAATTTTTTTCCGCGAGATGCACCGCAAGGGAGGTGGGGGCGGATACTCCGGTCAGGACCTCCACGCCGAGACGGATTGCCTTGGATGCCATTTCATAGCTCAGGCGCGATGAAAGGACCGCAACCGCAGCGCTTTCATGGGTGCCGTCCATCAGAATACGTCCCGTACATTTATCAAAGGCATTGTGCCGGCCGACATCCTCTGCAAAGGCAAGGAGTTCCCCGTCATAGCCGTAGACTGCCGCGGCATGGGTCCCGCCGGTTTCGTTAAAGAGTATCTGCCTCCCGTGAAAGTCTTCGTGGAGGGAAAAAAGCTGCTGCGCCGTGAGGCGGAGAGAGTTGCGGAGAACACCTCCCTGTTCCAGAATTTTTGCATACTCCTCATGGAAAGGAGAGCCCGTGGAGCTTCTTATTATCTTACTCCGTATTTTCTGCCCGGAGTTCTTGCTCTCGACAATAAGGTCCAGTGTTTTGATGTCCCTTTCAGAAATTTCCACGCTCCGGACATCTTCATAGGAACTGATAATACCCTCTCCATAGCATAATCCCAGGGCCAGTTCCGTATCATTTCCCGGGAGCCGCATGCAGAAAAACGCCGGCTCCCCGTTTATCAGAACAGAAAGGGGTTCCTCTGCGATCACGACATCGTCTTCATTGTGGAATGCCCCTTTTGTATAACGGACAATTGGTGTAACGGTAAGCCGGTTATCCATAGCGGCAGCCTTATCTCCGTTTCCATGTACTGCCGTCAGTGAAGGAAACTTTCTTCAGGCGTATTCTCTTGATCTGCTGTGTTTTTTCCATCCCCTTGAGGTTCCATATCGGGCTGTCCACATCCCCCTTCTCAATTTCATATCCTCTTGATATTCCCACGTAAATATGGGACTTTGTCGAACGTTCACGCACCGGACGCCCCCGTTCATCATAACAGCGAAACTCAATCTCATAGGAACCCACTGTTTTCGAGGTATTATTAAACACATGAAGCTGCACCGCGGGAATGCTTTTACTATAACGGATACTGTGTTTAAAAACAATGAGGGGATTGTTCCCCTGTTCAGCTTTTGCCGCAGCAATGAGCTCATCTCTTTTCATTTGCTGCTGTGCAAGCTGCTCCCGGATAAGCCTTTCCCGCTCATCAATGACCTGAAAATCCTTCGGCGGCTCCGGCACAACAACCTCCGGTGTAGAACTGCAGAACAGACTGCAGCATCCCGCACATGCGAGAAGTATTCCCAATTGAATATATTTTTTCATTCCTGACCGCCCCTCCGGAATTAACATTTTTTCATGTACCTTTACATCCGAACTTTTTATATTAATGCCGCTGCGTTCATCCTACTGCGGAAGCAACAGCGTCATTTTATTTACCAATTCGTCAAGGAATCCCTCCACGGATCTGCTGCCGCTGAATCTGGCATCCACAAGAACTTTCCTGTCACTGACAAGGAAAAGTTTTGCCGAAAATTTTCCAAACACCAGCCGCTTCAGAAATGTTGTCTTTCGAGCATAATAATCATACTCCAGCATGTACATGGGAATCCTATCGCTGATCCGTTTCTGTTCATTAAGCAGTTTTTTCGCGACATCGGCGGACAGGTTCGGTTTCACCACAAATCCCGCCTTTAGAAAACGGTGCTCAAGATCATCCTGAATATAAATTGGATCACCCCTCTTATGCACAATAAGTACCTGGGATTCGGCATTAAATCGCGCATCCGGCGATATAACGACATGGAGGGTCCCTGAACTCAAACAGCCTGCACACACTGCGGCGATCAGTATCAGTACGAAAGCGCTTACTTTCCCCGGTTTCATATTATTCTCCTGCGATTGATGCCAGATGTACAGAATTGGTTTCTTTCAGACGTAACACTGCCCCGATAACAGGTAAAAAAAACGCTCCCTGCGTACATTACGTACCCTCTGAATTTATTGTAAAGTGTATTTCCCATGAGTGTTAAATGCAAGTAAAATATGGAATGGGAAACTCCCTGGGGAATGTCTACGCCTGTCCGTCCCATACCAATCTCACATCATGTTATTCGGTAATAACCCTTGACAACCGGTCAGAATCAGGGTACAGTGATTTCCCGGAGAGTAACATCAGCATGTTTTTTAGTTTCGTTTTTAACACATTATCACGATAATCTACTATACTACCCTTTTTACAAATACCGGGTATTGTATGGTTCGTTATTTTCAGGAACACCACATATCACGAACTGGGATGTTTCCGTCATGTTCATGGAGGTATACAATGTATTGTCATAACTGCGGCAGGGATGTACGGGGTGGAGCGAATTTCTGCGAAAACTGCGGGGCGCCGCAAATTGCACCGGAAGAAACCAGAGATGAAAACAGACCGCTGCTTATTATCCGGCCTTTCTTCTCGCCCCTGGTGACTCTTTTCAAACAGATTCCCGTCCAGATACTATTTACCCTCTGGGGCGGCGCGGTGTTCGGTATTGCGGGTTATTTTATCATCAAATATCTTGAACTACCACTCAGCAACTGGTTCTTCGCCATTCTTTTCGGCTGCCTGTTTTTTATCATTACTCCCATGGTGTACCTCTTTTCAATGATGAACCGCTACGCGAAGACAGAATATAAATTCTACAAAAACAAACTGGACTACAGCGAGGGAGTGTTTACCGTCGGCGATAAGTCTGTAAACTTTAACGGGATCATTGAAGTCAACCTTGTCCGGGGAGTCGCCCAGCGCATGTTCGGGCTTGGGACAATTGTGCTTTCCACTGCGGCGACAGGTGATGTGATAAGCCACTCACGCCGCGAAATACGGATCGCCGACCTCGAATATCCGGAAATAATATATAAAAAAATCAAGGCAATCATCAGCAGATAAACATTCAATCCGGAGACCTCCATGGATGAATTGATCAGAAAAAAAATTACTGAGTGGACACAGCCCCCCTATGACGCGGAGACGATCCGTGAAATATCGGATCTCGCGGCCGCAGGTAACGACAGGGAACTGACGGAGCGGTTTTACCGGAACCTCGAGTTCGGTACCGGGGGACTGCGCGGAATAATCGGAGCCGGCACAAACCGGATGAATATCTACACCGTAGGAGCCGCCACCCAGGGCCTTGCCAATTATATCTCATCCATGGGACACCGCGACAGGGGTGTTGTGATAGCGTACGACTCCCGTATAAAATCCGATGTGTTTTCAAAGAAAACAGCCGAAGTGATGGCGGCAAACGGAATTAAAGTATATATTTTTGATGATGTGACGCCGGTCCCTCTCTGTTCCTTCGCGGTACGGGAGCTCACGGCAGCGGCGGGAATTGTCATAACCGCAAGCCATAATCCGCCGGAATATAACGGCTACAAGGTATACTGGGATGACGGCGCCCAGGTGGTTTCACCACAGGATACCGAAATTATTACTGAAGTAAATAAAATCGACTCCATAGACAAAATCAGATCAATATCATATCAGGACGGCACTGCACAGGGGCTGATTACAGTTATCGGTGAAGATATACGGAGCAGTTATATCCGGAACCTTGAACAGTACGCCCTCAGGGAAAAGAAGTCCTCCCCGGTGAAGATTGTGTACTCCCCCCTTCACGGAACAGGGTACCGCATTGTACCGCAGGTGCTTTCCCATTTCGGATTCACCGATATCAACATTGTCAAGGCCCAGGAAAAACCTGACGGACGGTTCCCCACGGTAAAGTCCCCCAATCCGGAGGAACGTGCCGCAATGGCCATGAGCCTGGACCTCGCGCGTGAAGTGAAGGCCGATATAGTCCTTGCCACCGACCCGGACTCCGACAGAATGGGGGTAGCCTTTAAAAATGAAAAAGGTGAATATGTTCTTATAAACGGCAACCAGATTGGCACCATGCTGGAATACTACATCCTGAAAAGGAAATCCGCGGCGGGGACCCTTCCCGAAAACAGCGCAGTGGTCAAAACAATTGTCACCACGGAACTCCAGGCTGAAATAGCCCGGAGTTTCAACTGCCGCATTGAAGACGTGCTGACGGGGTTCAAGTGGATCGCATTGAAGATGCGTGAATACGAAGAGTCCGGCTCATTCCGTTTCATTTTCGGAGGCGAGGAAAGCTATGGGTATCTGCCTGTCGAATTTGTCCGCGACAAGGATGCCGTCAGTTCCTGCTACTTCTTTGCGGAAATGACAGACTGGCTGAAAAGTACCGGGCAGTCCCTTAATGATTTTCTCAATGAAATATATTCCACCTACGGCATGTATCTCGAAGACCTCCACTCCCTCACCCTGAAAGGGAAGGAAGGCATGGAGCAGATCGGAACCATTATGGCCCATTTCAGGAAAAATCCTCCCGCTGATTTTTCCGGCACGAAAGTGGAAAAGATCGCCGACATTCAGACATTGCAGGTCCATTACCCCTCTTCCGGTACAGATGAACCCATTGCCGGCCTTCCGAAGTCTGATGTGCTGCAGTACTTTCTTGAGGATGGCGCAAAAATTACCATGCGTCCCTCCGGTACGGAACCGAAGATCAAGTTTTATTTCAGTGTACGGGAAGCGGTGTCGGAAGGCGGCATGGAAGCGGTACAGGAAGCGCTTCAGAAAAAAATTGAATCCCTGAAAAAAGATCTCCTGAAGAAGGTGGAAGCGGTATAGAGGAAGGATTTCACAGGGTATTCAGAATTTCCTCTTCCTTTGCGCGCATCACCGCTTCATCCTCCTGCGACGTTTCGTGGTCGTATCCCACCAGGTGCAGTATTCCGTGGACGATGAGGCGCTTCAGTTCATCGATGAGGTCCACACCGTATTCCAGGGCCTGCTCCTGTGCGCGTTCAATTGAAATGTAGATATCACCCAGCTCCTCCGGAACATCCTCCACTCCGGGAAAAGGGTCCTCACGATAGGCGAATGATATCACATCGGTGGGGCTGTCCTTCCTGCGGTAATCGCGGTTTATGGCACGGATATAGTTGTTGTCGGAAATAATGAAGGTGATAACTGCGTTGTCCAGTTCCATGAAGCGGGCTGCCTTTTCAGCAACTGCAGTTATATCATCCCCCCTGATGCCGTGAAAGGGAAATTCCGCCTCGCCTTCGGTAAAGAGCTCAATATTCAACATCACGTTTCGTCACCCTGTCCTCCAGGGTTTCAAGATCATGTTTTGTGGGATATTCAATCCGCGTGTGAAATATTCCATTCAGCAGCCGGAGAAAAGATTTCTGAATTTTATTAAGGTCCGACATGGTAAGTTCCGAATGCTCAAGTTCGCCTTCGTTCAGCTTGTTGTAGGTGATTTTCCGCACCAGCCCTTCCAGCTTCTCAACTGTGGGCTCCTGCAGAGACCTCGATGCCGCCTCAATAGCATCCGCAAGCATTACCACGGCAGTCTCCCTTGACTGGGGATTGGGGCCGGGATACTGAAAATCATCTTTATTGACAACGCCCCCCTTCCTGGCTGCATCCACATGTTCAAGGGCCTGGTGATAAAAATATGTCATGGTGGACGTGCCGTGGTGTTCCCGTATAAAGGCGACAACTGATTCGGGAAGGTTGTCCTGGCGCGCTTTGTCCACTCCTTTTTTCACATGGGAAATTATCAGCTGCGAATATTCACGCGGCGACAGTGTCTTTGCCCGCATGTCGGTGATTTTATTTTCGATATACATACCGGAATCGTTTATTTTACCGATGTCATGATAATATCCCCCCACCCTGGCCAGAAGATGGTTCGCCCCGATGTCCTTGCATGCAGCCTCCGCCATGTTAGCCACCATGAGGGAATGGTTATAGGTACCGGGTGCCTTGATCAGCATTTTCTTGAAAATTGAGGCGTTCAGGTCCGACAGCTCAAGGAGTTTAAAATTGGTGGTGACACCGAAAATTGTCTCATAGAGGGGGAACACTCCCAGGACAAGGATCGCGTTAATGAGACCGCTTGCGACGGCAAGCTGGATATTCTTCAGCATGTCCGCGAACACGAACTCTCCCATAAGTCCCAGGGCAATAACAATCACCGCATTTATCAGGCCGATCACGAGCCCCGTACGCAGGAACCCGCTCCTCCGTTCGATATCCCGCGCCATGAAGGTGCCCATAAGCGCCGAACTGAAGGCGAGAATGAGAGCCGAAGAAGATTCACCGCTGATGGCGAAGCTGAAAAACAGCACGAAGAGTCCCACAATCATTGACAACTGAATATTATTGAGTATCGCAACCATCATGGTGATAAATGGAATAGGGAGGAGCAGCGTGAAGATAATCTTTGTATTGAAGATATTATCAACTCTGGCGACAAAAAAAGTATACACAATGAATATAATTATCAGGCTGAAAATAATGAAGGAGGTCTTTTGGTCAGGGAAAATCCGGTCATAGCTGATAAGCACAATGTATCCGAATATCATGAGAAACATCAGCTGCACAAGCAGTATTCCCGCTATATAGTTCACGTTACGGGACGCGGTGTGGGTGTTTATAATTTTAATTTTATCAAGGGCCTCCGTGGTAACGGTATCACCCTCCCGCACAATGGTCTGTCCCCGCTTCAGCATGCCCAGAACCGGCGTTGCTGTTTTTACCGCCTCATTGATGCGCCGTCGTGTTTCATCGGCGTTGAAAGACAGGTTCGCACGGATGTTGTTCCGCACGATGTCCTGTATTGACCGCCGTTCCCCCTGGGGAAGGAAACGGGCGATAGCATCGGTTTTCCGGCTGATGTCCTGCTTTACCCGTGCGAGGGTCACCAGCTCGTTCACGGACTTGCTTGTCTCAATCGTATTCCCCGTTGCATTGATGGTGCGGATGGAGACATTCATGTTGTTCAGTTCAAGGGGGTTCCTGTATTCATGTTCGAGAATACCCTCGTCCATCACATATACCATAATTCTGTTGGTCACATGACGCATGCGCTCCGGTTCCCGGCTTTTCAGTATTCCCAGGAGCGCCTTGTCGGAATACTGCATGTATGCAGGGAGCTTCGATTTCAGGGCAACAAGCTGAAATGTCCTGTCATCGGTGCCGATTGGGGGATTTTCCTGAAGTACTTCATAGACATATTTAAACAGCAGATTGATGGCACGGAGCCGCTCATTCATGACAGCCTGGTCTTTATCAAACACGAGGGGGGCCGTTTCTGCGGCCTGTTCCTTCTTGCGGAGAGTCTCAGTCTGGATACTGTACTCGATGTCCCGGCTCACCCGGACATCCTCCCGGGCGATATCCCCTATATTATACTGGTACGTTTCAGTAATGCTCGACAACGCAAGGAGCACGGTGGAAAGGACCACGACGATAATCGTCAGGGTGAATGCAAGACGAACCTCGGGCCGATTGAACATGCCCGAAAAAAGACGAAGATATATTTTGAATAAACGTTTCATTGGATGTCAGTAAACTATTGGTTCAGGATTTTTTCTGAGATTTATCCATTGTATCATGTTTATCATAGGCTGCAACTATCTTTTCAACAATTGGATGCCTGCAGATATCGTCCTTGTCAAACCGGATGAATGAAATTTCCTCAATGTCTTTCAGTATTTTCATGGCATGAAGCATTCCCGAATTTGACGCTTTTTCCAGATCGATCTGGGTCACATCCCCGGAAATGACAATTCTGGACTTATTACCCAATCTGGTCAAAAACATTTTCATCTGGGAGCGGGTCGTATTCTGCGCCTCATCAAGGATGACAAAAGCCTTATTAAGTGTCCGGCCGCGCATATAGGCGAGAGGCGCGATTTCGATACTTCCCTTTTCCATGAGACTGGTAATACGCTCAAAGGGCAGCAGGTCAAAAAGCGCATCATAGAGGGGCCGGAGGTAGGGGTTGATTTTCTGGATTAGATCACCGGGTAGAAATCCCAGGTTTTCACCGGCCTCAACCGCGGGACGGGTGAGAATTATCCTTTCCACGCGTCCGGTCAGAAGATAATGGAGCCCTACGGTCACCGCGAGATAGGTCTTTCCTGTGCCCGCAGGTCCCACACCGAACGTAACCGGATACCGGTGCATTGAAGAAATATACTGCGCCTGATGGAGGGTGCGGGGCACAACCGACTTCCCCGATTCCTGTATGAGTATCTTCAGACGGTCAATCTCACCGGGGTCAATTGACTGTCCTGATGCGATTGTGCGCGCAAGATATTTTACGTCGAAATCGTCAAACTCGAACTTCGCGTCCCTGGTGTGAAGATAGTCCCCCATAACATTGAGGAGCCGCAGCACCCGGGTACGCCGCTCCTCGTCGGCGTTCACGATGAACGTATTGCCGCGGGGTATGATATGAACATCAAAAATCCCTTCAATCGTTTTAAGGTTTTTGTCCCTGTATCCGCATATTCGTTTATACAGAGAAATATCGTCAATTTCCAGTGTTCCTTCTTCCATATTACCGTTCAACAAGTTTTATCGAAAGTTCCTTCAACTGGTCGTCATCGACGGGTGAAGGAGCTTCACTCATGGGACATTGACCGCGCTGTGTTTTCGGAAACGGTATGACGTCCCTGATCGAATTTTTATTCATTATTATCATGAGGACCCTGTCAAGTCCGAGAGCGATTCCTCCATGGGGTGGCGCTCCGAATTTCAACGCTTCCAGCAGGAAGGAAAATTTAACCTTCGCCTCTTCATCGCTGATGCCGAGAACAGAAAAAATCTTCCCCTGAAGAACAGTATCGCTTATACGGATGGAGCCGCCCCCGATTTCAACACCGTTCAGCACCACATCATAGGCCTGCGCTTTAATACCGCCGACATTGTCCGGAGTCAGGTTGTCCAGGAGGCCGATGCTTTCCCTGCTGGGAGATGTAAAGGGATGGTGCGTCGCATAATACCGCCCCTCCTCCTCACTGTACTCAAGCAGCGGGAAGTCGGTCACCCAGAGAAAATTCAGTTCATCTTCATCAAAGAGCTTCAGGTCACGGGCTATCTTCACCCTCAAATTGCCGAGAGTATCATTCACAATATTTTTTCTGTCAGAGGAGAATATCACCAGCATGTCCCCCTGAAGATCAAAAGCCTTCACCAGGGCATCCTTTTCCGTATCGCTGAGAAATTTGGAGATTCCTCCCTCGAAATTTCCTGAACGGAAACGGACCCAGGGCATCCCCTTGGCACGGTATATTTTCACAAACTCGGCATAATCGTCAACCATCTTCCGCGATATCTTCCCCTCGTCCGCTACGGCCATACCCTTGATGATGCCCCTGGCGGCAAGGGCGCCCGTAAACACCTGAAACTGCGATTCCCTGAATATGTCACTGCATTCCACGAGCTCAAGTCCAAAGCGCATGTCAGGGGCGTCTTTCCCGAAACGCGACATCGCCTCATCATAGGTGAGGCGCGGAAAAGAATCCTTAATTTCCTTTCCTGTCATTTCAATCACCAGACGTTTCAGCAGCCCTTCAATGGTTCCCATCACCATGTCAGGGGTCACGAAGGACATCTCGAGGTCAATCTGGGTGAATTCAGGCTGGCGGTCATTCCGCAGATCTTCATCGCGGAAACATTTCACGATCTGGAAATATCTGTCAAATCCTGCGACCATCAGTATCTGTTTGAAGAGCTGCGGCGACTGGGGCAGCGCAAAAAACATGCCCCGGTTTATCCTGCTGGGTACAAGAAAATCCCGCGCGCCCTCCGGCGTGGATTTGTTCAGCATGGGGGTCTCGATTTCAATGAACCTGTTCTCCGTGAGGTACTTCCGCGTTTCCTGCATAACACGGTGCCGCATTATTACGGCATCCCGCATTTCCTTCCTGCGGAGGTCAAGATACCGGTATTTCAGCCGCAGGTCCTCTGATACTGATTCCCTCGAATCAAGAGGGAACGGCGGGACAAGGGACGCATTCAATATCTGCAGTTCCTCAATATCGACCTCAATGGTTCCTGTTTTCAAATTGGGATTAACGGTTTCATCGGAACGCTTCACGACTTTTCCCCGGACCATAACGCAGTACTCGTCACGGACCCTGTCGGCACAGGTGGACGTATCGCCGGAAACCGCCGCAGGATGAACAACAGCCTGCATTATTCCCGTTACATCCCGGATCTCAAGAAACACAACGCCTCCGAGGTCACGTTTGGTATCGACCCACCCCGCGAGGACTACGGACTTCCCTATATCACCGACCGTTAATTCGCCGCAATAGACTCTTTCTTCAAACATTTACTCACCCTGATTTATTATTATAAGGTCACTTCTAATAACTGATCTTTCAGGCCCACAGGTCCTGTAATCTCAGCAATCGGTGCGGTTTTTTAACTATCATCACTTAGAAGTGCCCATAATTGATAGTAGCACAATACCGCGAGAATAATGAAACAATTGCAGCTGCCCGGCAATGATTAAACGACTATACCATATCCGGGCCGCCCCATACAATTATTTTTTCTCATCCGGGAAGCAAGTAAATATGCGGTACAGATGTTACA
>JAKQCH010000491.1 GCA_029573825.1 Spirochaetota bacterium
TACAATGTTACCACTGCCGCTGATGGAGCCGCTGCGATAACACTATACCGTGAGGCCCTTAAATCGGATAATCCTTTTGATATCGTCATCATGGACCTCACGATCCCGGGAGGGATGGGGGGGAAAGAGGCCCTCACTGAACTGCTGACGATACACCCGGAAGTAAAAGCTATTGTTTCAAGCGGGTATTCTGATGAAATAATTCTTTCCAACTACAATGACTATGGTTTTATTGACTACCTCTCAAAACCTTATACCTTCCAGGACATAGCGAAAATTCTCAAAACTCATCTCTCCGCTGAAAAAAAATCATAAAACATAAGGGAACGCCAATTATTCTCACCCGCATATAACCGGTGGATACGTTGTTCTCCCGCTTCGTGATGCGTATCACAGCATTTCAATTCCAATCAGAACTATATCATCTTCGATTTCCGCAGTGCCTTTGAAGTTATTTAGCTCATCAAGCACCGCATCCAGGGTTTCGCTGAGGCTATTACGGTGTGAATTTTTAATCAGATCCGGGATATTGCCAAACCCATAGATACTATTATTGTCACTCCTCGTTTCAGGAAGGCCGTCAGTATAGAGAAATATCCTGTCACCCCTCTCAAGGAACATCGATTTTTCAAAGTATTCTGCATCTTCAAATTTTCCAAGGATCGTTCCCCTGCATTCCAGCAGAGACACCTCATCCGTTGAAGCTTTATGCACGATGGGGTTCGGATGTCCTCCTCTTGAAAAAGTGAACACATGCTTCCCTGTATCTGAATCAAAATAAAAAAACCCATAAATGCCGGTAATAAAGTAATGAGGCATGTTGATAATCAAATCTTCATTAAGACGACTGATAAATTCACGCGGCTGCTGCCCGTACTTTCTGCAGATTCTGTCAGCGGTAGATTTCAGCAATGAAAGAAACAATGCTGCCGATACGCCATGGCCGGAAACGTCCCCGATAAAGACCCCGAGCCCTCCCTCACGGAGCGTCGTAAAGGAGAAATAGTCTCCTCCCACGGCGTCAAGGCTGTAATTTCTGTATTCAACAGCGATCCAATCAAGTTCGGGCACGCTCCCGGGAAGCAGCGCCCGCTGAATTATCTGAGCGTGCCGGAGGTCATTTTCTATGGTTTCATTTCTCTGCCGGAGGACCTCCTCGCTTACCCGCAGCGCCTCCTCCGCGATTTTCCGGTTATATGATTCCATTGCAAGGGAAGCAAAATCTGATAGTGACGCGGCAAAATTTTTCTCCTCCCCTGACCATTCACGGACATCACCAACATGTTCTAAAAACATAATCCCCACCGTTTCACCCCCGAGACGAAAAGGAAAATTCAGTACAGAACGTACCCCATTCAAAGAAAAATATTCCGTGAAAAGTTTAATTGTTTTCTGATCATATGAAGCATCATCGACATCAATAAACGGGCTCTTCTCAAGAGATTCAAAAAAATCTTCATACATAACTCTTTCCAGAATTAAACCGTTTCCATGAGAATTTTCTGATTTGACATACAGGTTATGACAGAATAATGCATCCTTTCCCGCGCCATAGAGCCATATCCCCACTCTCTCTACGTCCAGATTTTTCCCTGCGGTCTCGCATATCAGCCTGAAAGACGCCTTGAGGTCTCCATGATACAATTCATCTTTCTTCGCAAGATCTGCAAGGGCCATCTGCTGAAGCCGGAGATGCACTTCATGGGTCCAGCGCGCTTCTTCACTTTTTTTCCGCTCGGTAACATCCCGCGAAATCACAACAATTCGGTACTCATTATCTGAATCAAGAAAATACCGGGAAGTAATATCAAGCCACCTCCAGGTGCCGTTGCCATGTCTGAATCTGAATGTTACCTGTTCTTTCCGCTTGTCCCAGACCTCCCGTAATAGCGCAAGGTCATCGGGAAAGCAGAAATCAAATATACTCCGTCCGATTATATCTTCCCGCGTATAACCGAGTTTACTTTCAACATTCGGACTGATATATATGTATTGCGCGTTTTTATTAATTTCGCAGATAACATCGGAGCTGTTTTCCGTTATTGTCCTGAACCGCTCCTCGCTTTCACGGAGTTTGTTTTCTATCTTTTTTCTTCCGGTGATGTCTCTCATTATCCCCCTGAA
>JAKQCH010000013.1 GCA_029573825.1 Spirochaetota bacterium
TCAACCTGTTTTTTCTGAAAAAATTTTTCATGCACATGACAATTTCGTCGCGAAACTAATCTTTACACAGTATATTCTCACCGAACGACAGTACAGTTCATCGTATGCACGCGGTCAGCCTCAAATTTCACCGTGCCCGCTGTGTCTGCAGTTGATATAATACCTGGCTGAGATGTTCCCAATGAGTTATGTACAGTTCCGCTTTTTTTGCAGATCGAGACGGGGCCACTTGCAGACTTATATGCTGATCAGATACATCGCTGAAGCGGTAACACCATAAAAGTGATGTTTTTCCTTTATATCGCTGTATTGATCTTCGGTTGATTCGTAGCGGAAAAAGAAATATCTTCCCCCAAGGCTGATATGCACGGATGATGAAACTGCATATACAAGGGAGACAGAATTGTTAAAGCCATATTCAATGAATTTCATAGTCCTGTCGCCATCGGACGATTCTTCAGTCTGCTCCCCCCATAGATACAGACCGGAAATACTGACAGTGCCGAACAGTTTTTCCATAAGAGGAATCACCAATCCAAAACCAAGGCCGGGACCAAGGCCATAATGACTGCCGGTATTAAAATCATATCCCATGAATTTAACCCCGCCGAATATCCGCACATAACGGTTCAACGTATACGTCAGGGTCGTATCTGAATCATAACGGGTTATATCACTCGTGGAGGTTTCCCCGTTGTACTCGTCGTAATATTTGAATTTTCCCATGAGAAACACCGTTGAAACCGAAAATGACTGACTGAACTGCAGTAACAACTGCGGACCGTAAAGAAAATCAGGGTCTGCATCTGCTTCCCGATATTCAGGTTCCGGTTTCCACCATGCATACCAGCCCGAGGCCCCTATACCAAGAGTTGCCGACTGGACCGGACACGGAAACAGGACCGGCATCCCCGAGATGATGAAACATGCGGCAAACACTTCAACCAGTATCATTTTCATGAAAGCCCTCCAGGAACAGACATTATCTCACCCGGTTTCATTATAAATACCCGGCTGAAAAAATATACCAAATGTGAAATAAAACTGCAAATAGATTTTTAGCAACTACATGACCAATGCCCCTGCTGTTTCGGGAACATATAAAAAAACATTCTCGAGTAAATTACCTCTTGATTTTATTACAGCAGAGATAAAAAAGAGAACATCCGGGGTTAAGATATGAAGCTGAAAAAAGGCATAAAACTGAAAGAACGATTCCTTTCGATTGAAACACCTCAGGAATGTAGCGGCATAACACTGTTCAGATATGCCGGGACATTTCTCGGGATGTGGAATATTGAAGGGTGTTTTATTCTTGTTGATAACATTTTTATTGATAGCGGCAATCCCAATTACAGCAGAGAGAACATGCGCCGCTATCTTGCGACCCTTGATAAAAAGAGGGAATGGCGTATCCTTAACACCCACATGCACGAAGACCATGTCGGCGGGAACCGTCTTATTCAGAATGAGCTGGGGGCTGAAATATATTCCCCGGAGTCTGTTCAGGATTTTTCTTTTGTGTCTGGCCTCATGGACCTGGTATGGGGCAGACCAAAGATGTTCTGTTACAGCATGATCGACCGTGATGAGTATATCACCGACAAAGGCCGCACAATTGAAGTGATTCCCGCGCCGGGACATTCACCGGGCCATACCGTGTACAGGATAATACCGGACAATATTATCTACTCCGGTGACGCCATACCTGTACCCGCGAGGAAACGCTATGTGACCCTCGGGGAGGATTATGTTACCGAGCTCGAGAGCCTGAAAAAAATGCTTGGATATGCGGAAGCGGGAACCCGGTTCATCTCTGCCCATCACGGAATTGTCACCGACAGCGTAAAGCTGATTCAGGCGAGAATCGCAGGTATGACCGGAGTTGTACATCGTGTCAGTGAAGCCGCGTCAGCGGGAATAACAGGAGTGGAGCAGATAGGGCGCGAGGTGTTCGGCAAACCAGAGTTCCTTTACAGCACATTAGGCAATCAGCTGCGATGCAGGGAGGACTGGACCATACAATCGATTCTTGACAGCCTCGAAATGACGAACATATAGAAACTTCAAACCGCTATCTCCCAGAATCTTCCATTGTATTTCACTGTCATCTCTCCCAGCCCGCTGCTGTCAGAATAGCTGAAATGTACTTCAGGTTTCTCCGCCTTCATGAATGCAGCCGCTTCCTTCTCTGAGGTAATTTCAAAAGCCCACCAGACAGCCATCTCCGCCACAAACTCATTGATCTTTCCTGTCCATCCGTATTGTGTCTCTGATGCAAGGGGATGAACGCCGGTACCGGTTGGAAGTACCGTAATAAGGACCAGCTCTTCGCTTCCGAATATGTTGCATCCCCCGAATGACCGGAGAAGCCCGGCCACCCTGAAGCTCATTTCCCAGGGGCTTATACAGTCACCCTTGCGGCTCAACCCGAACGGCGAGCGACGTAACGGGTTTTCCTGCATCTCCCGCTCCATCTGTGCCGCAAAATCGTCAAGCCGCTTTAATGGAAATTCTGTTACTTTCATAATGATTGGATTATAATTATTTCTCCACTCCTTTAAGATTTTCCCCCGGCATGCAATTGATCAATTCAAAGGAGAACATTCATAATTAATCCATGAGGCTCCTTGTGTGAACAAATAATCCCAGATAGACATAGGCGCCGGAGAGTGACCCCTCCGGAGTGCTTCCTCCATGGATACAAAGGCCTGTTTTAAGGGAAACAAATTCCGTAAGGTCAAAGTTTATTTCACCCAGTCCGTGGAACCCCGTGACGCTTTCCGTATAGGCCTCTTCATTATATGGAGAAAAATCGTATGACGCGGAGGCATAGCCCTGCTCCAGCTCACGTGTAGTTTCCATCGAAAGAAGATACAGATTGACCCCTCCCCCGAACACCAGATGAAAACGCCTGTGAGGAGACAGCCGCAGATACAGCGTCGCATTAAAATCAAGGGCATTGGATTCAATGGAATATTTCGCGGGATACGCGGAATCCGTGCTTTTCCCGTAATATATCGTGCTTGGCTCTATCCAGGTCCCCTGAAAACCCGCTCCAATCCCGAGATTTTTATGCGGGAAAACCCTCAGCTCAACCATCGCATCGAACCTGAACATCCCCTCGTCATCGTGTTCATCTTCTTTGACCCTGAACCCGCTGTCTGTAATCCTGCTTTTGTTTTCCCGGTAATCCCTGTTTACATATGGATTCTCAATCGCACCGAGGCCCCCGCCCAGCACATGAATCTGCCATTCCCACTTTGTGGAGGTTACTAAATGTGTCTTTTTGCTTCCGGAAACACCGGCGCCCCTCCGGGCCTGATACCATTCATCTGCGTTGGCATGGAAATAACCACACACGACAATACATGCAACCATCCCGGCTATAACATGAAATTTCTTCATCCTGTGCTCCTCATAGTATTATTCCGGAAATCAATTTACCCCGGGAAAACCGAACACGGTCACAATTGTACCATATCGAAGTTCTGATGTAAAGTATTTACCAGTGAGTTTATTCTTTTATAATAATACATCCCGTGAACTACGTCATCGTGGTAAACCCGTAGGCAGTCCCAAAAAACGGAAACCAGCAGGAAGCCCCGTTGACTAATTTGCGGGACCGGCGAGAAGCTCGGTACAGAAGTTTATCAGCTCACCTCGTCTTTTTAGTCCAAGTTTTCCGTAAATATTTGTGATATGGGTTTCGACAGTCCGGAGGGAGATATTCAGATTCTTCGCGATTTTTTTATTGCTGTTTCCCGCAAGAACAAGCCGTATCAACTGGTACTCCCTTTCCGTGATGCCCCTTTCCCTGAACAGGGAATACATTCCCGTTATCTCCTGGGCTATAATAATGAACCCTGCTGCATCCTGAAAACGGTCCCTGAACACTGAAAGTGTCGAATTAACAAGTCCGGTGCGTCCTTCAGGAAGCACAAGGTTCAGTGCAATGTCCTGAAGGGGGTTTGCTTCAATCGAATCAAGCAGTCTTTCAACCAGATCATACTCAACAAAAATTTCGTGCAATGATGCGGGTTTGCGGGAAATGCCGAGCTTTTTTCTCAGGGCACTGTTTGTTTCAATGACCCTTTTCGAGTTATCGATTATTATCACCATTTCATACAAAGAGTCGAGAACATCAGTGGATATAAAACGCTCATACACTCCAAGAAAACGATATTTGTTCATCGCATACCAGATAAGTGAAACCCAGACTATGCTGTACAGGGGCGCCTGACCGTATGTCAGATAATCAAAGAACAGGGGGGCCAGAAACGGTTCAACATTGTAGCTTGTTATAGTTATGATGATCGCAATGAAAATTATACGGCTCTGACTGCGGACCCTTGTGCTTTTTGTCCTCTTCATGCTTACATACAGCAGGGTGAGAGCAATAAAATAGTAGGTAAGATAGTTGGCCATCAGAAGATAAAATGGCAGCGACTGGTAATCAGGGACCATAACCCAGAAATCACCCGACCGGAAGATGTCAGAAAACACCTGCTGCCCCGCCATGGAAAGATACAGAAAGCAGAGCGATGGAAGATACAGCAACAGTGAAACCGGGGAACTCATGATAAACCCTGTGTATCGCAATACAAAATGAAGCACAAACGCATGCATGAAAATAAATCCGGGGGAGGACATTGTGAGCCAGAACATTGCGTCATCACTGGTCTCCGCTGAATAACCGAAAGCACCTCCGACAAGCCAGATAGAAATTGCAAGGCATATCAGGAAAAAAAGCTGATTGCCCCTCGACTTAAAATCGATGTACAGAATAAAAAGTCCCTCAATCAGGGTAATTGTAAACGCCACAACAGCGATGAAAGAAAGGATATTCACATATATTTCCATTCCCTTTACGTTGATATGAAAAATAGTATTTATCATCCATTAGGAAATTCATGTCAAGGAATAAGCCGGAAAAAACCTTCGGTTCATTTTTTAAAAAAATCCATTTACAAAAAATGTTAACGTGATATATGAACGCAACAATGCATACCTGACACACAACGTCGGCGAATCATTCATAAAAACAATTAAATACCATACCTGAAATGCTTCTCTGTATTCCAGGCAGCATTCAACAAGGAGTCAATAATGAACAACGTAAAAACAATAATCGCATTCTGCTCGCCCAACGGCACGACGAAAGCCGTGGCGGAAAAAATTTCTGAAATTCACCGTCAGGATGGCGCGGATGTCACCCTTGTCAATCTTGGCGTGAAAGGCGGGAGTGATACCGCACTGCAGAAAATAAATCAAAGTGTGCAGCAGGGCAGCACTCCGGTCATATACATCGGCTCTCCCGTATACGGATCACGGGCAATCCCGCCGGTAATGGATTTCATAGAGCGTCTTCCGCAATGCAGCGGCGCAATCGCGGTTCCCTTTGTCACATGGGGGGGCGTCACCCGCGGATTCGCCCTGTACCAGATGGCGGAAGCCCTGCAGAAGAAAGGGTTTACACTTCCGGGCGCTGCGGAAGTCGTGGCGGCCCACTCCCTGACATGGAAGGCCGACAAACCCGTGGAGGCCGGACGCCCTGACACCTCAGACATGGAAAAGATCGGAAAGCTTGTCCGGGAAATTACGGAAAAAATTAAAGCAGGTTCATTTTCGGGGGTCGATATATCCCTGTTCAAAGAAGGCCGCGCTGCAAACTTTGATGAAGTGTTTTCCATACCATTTTCCGCGTTCAGCGCGAAAATGCCCCCGAAAAAACTGAATGAAGAAGCCTGTACGCAGTGTAAAATCTGCGCAGACACGTGCCCTGCCGACGCAATAACCTTTTCACCATACCCGGAATTCAATGACAGCTGCATCGCCTGCTTTTCATGTGTCCGGAATTGCCCGGAGGAGGCAATCGGAATACCCCTTGAGGCCCTCAACAGCAAGGTACAGGAAAGGGCCGCAAATTCCACAGAGGAATCCACGACCATTACATACTGACAGCAAATACACCAGAGCAGCAGCAAACAAAACGCCCCGTCCGCAGGAAGGGGCGTTGTCGCATTCACGAAGAAATTTTTTCCAAAAGCGCATCAACCGCCGCAATATATTCCCTGAGGCCGTATTGAAAAATGTTGTTGTGGTTGGCGTGTTTGATCGCAAGGAACTCTTTCTCCGGGGATTCCGCTGCGTTGAAGAGAGCCTCACCATCGCTGAAGGGGATGATATGATCATGTTCCGCGTGAATGACGAGGAGCGGGTTTTTATATTTTTTTATTTTCGCCGTATGATTGAATGTCCCCTCTTCCGAAATTCCAACATTCCCCGCGTTGATCCCGAGCAGCCGGAGCAGCGGGAGGATATAGGCAAATCCGCTCTCGATCACAAGGGCCTTCACTTCATCAGGATAGTGTGCGGCAAGTTCAAGGGCGGAGGCGCTCCCGAGGCTCCTCCCCATCACCACAAGGGGCCCCGGAAAGCCTTTCTCTTTCAGAAGATTTTTCACAAAATCAAAAATGTAATGGCAGTCACGCATCATCCCGGTGACCGTCGGCGACCCGGTTGATCTTCCGTACCCCCTGTAATCCACCGGAATGAAGTTCACCCCGAGCCGCACATACAGCGGGGCGAGGTCC
>JAKQCH010000017.1 GCA_029573825.1 Spirochaetota bacterium
GACAAAGGCCTTCTGCATGGGAGTGGCATCCGCGAATACCTGTGACAGGTCCCCTTCGACCTGGCGTTTCTTCATGGCTGCAACCATTTCGTCAAGTTTCAGAAGCCCCTGTTCCATTGTGGCGATGTAGCGGCTGTCCACAATTCCTGTTGCGTTTCTAATGGTATCTTCGATTTTTGCTCGATAGATGCGGTAGTTAAACTGCTCTTTATTCAACAGGAGCTTTCTCATGGCAAGGTCAATGGACTGGATGCCGTTGGTTCCTTCATAGAGAGAAAGGATCTTGCTGTCACGGGCGTACTGCTCCACGGGGTAGTCATTCGTGAAGCCGTATCCGCCGTACACCTGAATGGCGTCAGAGGTGACGTCCCATGCAGTGTCGGTGTTTCCGGCCTTGGTAATGGGGATCAGGAAGTCCACCATGGCCTGTGCTTCTTTCTGCACGTCGCCGGTCTCTACTTTGGCGATGTCAATGAGGAACGTGGTGTAGTATACCAGGGACCGCATCGCCTCAACCCGTGCCTTCATGGAAAGTAGCATACGGCGCACATCGGCGTGGTTGATGATAAAGGTGTTCCCCGCCTTCGGGTTTTCCGGATCGGCCCCCTGTATGCGGTTCCTCGCGTAGGTCACGGCGTGCATGTACGCGGCGCTGGATGCGGACATTCCCTGAAGCCCCACGTAAAGCCGCGTCTCATTCATCATGTGAAACATTATCTTCATCCCCTGGCATTCCTCACCCATCAGGATGCCCTCGCACTGGCCGCTGTCGCCGAAATTCAGTGTGCAGGTGGGGGAGGCGGTGATCCCCATCTTGTGCTCAATGCCGGAGCAGACTACATCGTTTGGATCGGTCATGGTGCCGTCAGGGGTAAAGCGGTGTTTCGGTGTCATGAAGATGGAGACCCCCTTCGTTCCCGCGGGATGTCCCTCTATCCTCGCGAGGACAGGGTGGATCATGTTTTTGTAGTAGTTATTATCCCCTGTCGAAATGAAGATCTTCTGCCCCTTCAGCGCATAAGTATCGTCCCCGGTCTTTACCGCTTTCGATTTAAGGGCCCCTACATCTGACCCGGCTTCAGGTTCCGTGAGGCACATAGTGCCTCCCCATTCCCCGGAGATGATTTTTTCACATACCACCTGACGGTCCTCCTCGCGGCCGAACTGCTTCACAAGGCCCATTGCTCCGAGGCTCAGGTGCGGGTACATGGAAAAGGCCACACCGGCAGAGGCAAAGTAGTCAAGGGTGGACTGGAAAATGATGAAGGGCATCCCCAGGCCGCCGTACTCCGGCTCAATGGCGATACCGGCGAACCCGGCCTCGTAGTAGGCGTCAAGGCCCGGCCTGAAGCATTCCGGTATAATGACTTCCTTTGTATTGGGATTGTAGTTCGCGTGTTCCCTGTCGGCATCCGAGTTGACGGGGTACACCTGTTCAACGGCAATCTTTTCCGCGAGGTCAAGTATCTCTTCGTAGGTGTCTCTGTCAAATTCACTGTACTTTTCATAACTGTTGAGTTGATCAATATCAAGCATCTCAAAAAGAATAAACCGCACATCGCGGGAATCCACTATCAGGTTACGGGCCATAACTGCCTCCTGTTGTTCTTGTTATGATTACAAATTAATTGTAGCAGGGAGTCGTTGGTTTTCAGTTCATGGGGACGTGGGTGGTGGTATCATGATATTTGTGATGAGCGGTAAGCATATAAGGTTCAGTCAATAATAGGGGAAACAACAATCACTGGAAGAATACCGACAAAGGGGATGGTATGTGTCATGAGGATGGAGTACGACTTCTGCGAATAGTGTATGACGTACTTTTTAAAATATATAGCGGGTGCAGATTTCCATAATAAAATATTTTAACGTGCAGGGAATTACCGTGTGTAACAATATGAAACCTTAAACAAACAATGATTGGTTGGTTGACGAAAGGGCGGGCACACCAGGCCTGCGGCCGGTGTGCCCGCAACCATCATTGATGGTATAATATTGATTTTCATTCTCACTGCGCCTTAGAAATATTTCATCTCAAAGTTGATGAGCGCGGTAAGTTCTTTGTTGTAAAGATCCTGTGTTTTTTTTCTGTCTGAAAATGTGTTTACATCAAACATGTCGCGAATAGCCTTGTTTGCGCTGTCGGTATTTTTGTTAGTCATGGTGGGCCCCCTTCTTTATGATTATTGAATCGCACTATCTTTTCTTAATCTGCTACTAATATAACACCTTCCGGTTTTATTTCAATTCACGGAGAGGCCGTTTATGGCATCACAAAAAATGTGATGCCATAAACGCTTTGTCGCCGCTTACCCGAAAAAAAAGATATTGATTTTTCTTCCGGTCCCTGTATGCTTCCTCGTAATAAATAATCTTCATATCATGAAAAATGCGCATTGTGATGCGTGTTGACCGGGTGAGGTTGCCTATGTTTTCTGTGCTCCATATCGACAACAGTACGTTCTTTAAGAAACTTCTGAAAGACGCCTTCACGAACCATGGATGTCATTATATTCCCTCAAGTAACATGGCTGCGGCGTTTGAAATACTCGAATCCCAGCGTGTTGACATGATACTGACGGCGCTTGAGCTCGAAAAAGGTAACGGGGACGAGTTCTTAAAACAGATCAACACCAGCAAGTTCAACAATATCCCGGTGGTGGTAATATCCTCAACCGACTCCCTTGAAAAACGTGAGCAGATGTTTGCGCTCGGCGCGATTGACTTTATTCCGAAAGATATTTCCCATGACCAGATAATAACCTATGTGCAGAAGCTTACCAGAAAGGACATCGTTGAGAGCAAGCTCAAAGAGCTTTCAATCGCGGTCCTCGACGACAGCGCGACGTCGCTCAATATCATCAGGAATATTCTAACGCTTAACGGGATCAAAAATGTTGATTATTTTAACACCGTGGATGATTTCCTGAGTGCCGAAAAGGTGTACAGCATATATCTTGTTGATGTGATTCTGCCGAAAATGTCCGGGGAACACCTTATATTTGAACTCCGGAAGAAATACAAGAATTCCGTGATTATCGCAATTTCCGCAATTGACCACTACAAGACTATATCAAACATCCTTCTCTCCGGTGCGGATGATTATATCATGAAGCCTTTTAATACAAGTATTTTTATGGCGCGTATAAAGGCAAATGTCCGCACATTTCTGCTCCTCAATGAAATTGAGGAGAAAAACAAAGAACTGAGCCGCATGGTCATCCGGGACGGCCTTACCAGGACATACAGCCATAACTATATGTACGAACGGATGGAAAAGGAAGTCAAGGAAGCGGAACGGTATAAAAAGAAGCTTGCCGTGGTAATGTTCGATATTGATGATTTCAAAAAAACGAATGACCAGTTCGGTCATCAGGTGGGGGACATGGTGCTGGTGAAGGTTGCTGATACCATAATGAAAAGCTTCCGTGAGGTGGATATCGTGGGTCGTTACGGGGGGGAGGAGTTCCTGGTAATACTTCCGGAAACGGACCTGGACCATGCGAAAATTTCCGCCGAGCGGGCGCGAGGCGCCGTGGAGAACATTGTGTTCCGGGAGAAAAAGCTGAAGGTCACCATAAGCGGCGGTGTGGCAGAATTTGAAAAGGAGACTGCGCTGCAGCTGGTTGAAAAAGCTGATAAGCTTTTATATATTTCAAAAGACAACGGGAAAAACAGAATTTCCTGAACGCCGTGTAGTATCGTAAAAAAATATTTATTTGACATTGTGTAATTATTTATACATATGGGTCATCTTGTATCTTCCCCGTTCTTTCCGGCCGCAGTGTTACGACGGCATGGAAAATCAAACGAAAATATAATTGTTATGTTACCTGTCGTCGGGGAGGGATATTAATTGTATACTTTCCGGGTTGCACTGTTATACAAAGAGCATCGGGAAAAAATTATAGTACAGAGGAGTGTGCAATGGCTGATCTTCCTGAAGATGTGAGCAGGGCGTGGGATGACCGGGAGGGTCCTGTGGTGTTTACGACTGTTGACAAAAAAGGGATGCCCAACTCGATATATGTCACCTGCGTGAAGAAATACAGCGATGATACAATAGTAATCGCGGACAACTATTTCAATAAGACACGGGCAAATATAAAAAAAGGCTGCAGCGGATCGGTACTGTTCCTTTCACGGGGCAAAAAGTCCTATCAGATAAAAGGCCCCCTGAATTATCACACCGATGGGGTATACTATAATGATATGAAAAAATGGCTTGATTCCCGGTTCCCCGGTGTCGCGACGGTGGAATTGACGGTGAAAGAGGTATATTGCGGAGGGGAACGCCTGCTGTAGCGGTTACTGTGATGGCTTCGATTCTGCAAAAACTATATTCCTGGTTCGATTCCTACACGGAGCGGTTTCTGCGGGAGTATCCTCATTACTATGTGAACCTGAACCTGAAGAAGGAGCATACTCTCCGGGTGTGCGGAATAACGCGCAGGCTTGTTGCCGGGACCGGTCTGAACGGAGAACATGGTGTCTGTGCTGAAATCGCGGCCCTTCTACATGATGTCGGGCGCTTCAGGCAGTACGCAGAGTACGGGACGTTTTCTGATGCCGACTCCACGGACCACGGTGACCTCTCTGTGGCGGTCATTGACGGTGAAGGGCTTCTCGCTGACTGTGAGGCGGAATTCAGGGAAAGAATCAGGTTTGCGGTACAGTATCACAATAAAGCCGCGATTCCTCATTCGGGGGACGATACAGCTCTGCACATCGCAAAGCTCCTCCGCGACGCCGACAAAATCGATATCTGGCATGTGGTGACGGAGCATTACATCGCAGGTGATGCAGCCGGTATCGCGTCGATGCTCCACCTTCCAGATGATGATACAATATCGACCCGTATATGTGAAGATATCAGGGGAGGGACCATCGCGAGAATGGAACACCTTCGCAGCTGCAATGACCTGAAACTTCTTCAGATGGCCTGGGTCTATGATATAAACTTTCCTGAATCATTTAAGGTGATACAGGAGAAGGGATATATCGATATTCTCCGCGATTCATTGCCGGACCGCCCTGAAGTGCGGGAAATATACCACTCCATAATGTCTCATGTCTCAAGCCGCACACAACGTTAAACCGCGTGCATTCCTGCAGAACATTCCTGAATCAATCAGTTGATCGGTTCTGTCAATTACCGGAAATGGGATTTTTTTTATCTGATCCGGGAATCCAGAAACAACAAACATTAAAAAAATGATTGACATTTTTGAATATAAAAATAATTTAATGATATCAGGAAGGGGTTGTAAATATAAAATTATTGTACGAATTCCCACACAATATTCTCATAGAATTCTTTATCTTCCCCTGTCTTTATTAAGCGCATAACAGTAAAAACCATAATAATTTTAATTTTAAGGAGATTAATTAATGAAAGAGCTTACTTTGAATCCCGGTGAAAATGTAATGTTTAAACTGGAAGGAGATGTATACGGAGCAGGTGCTAACCCCATTACACAGGCAATTGCAAAAATTCAACGGCAGATATTAAAAATACTGGGAACGACATTAAAAGCAACACTGGTAGTAACCAATCAGAGAGTCATAATATATCAGGAGAAGAAGATATGTTATGTTATTCCCGCTGACCGCCAGTTGGAAGTTCTTATGCCAAGTTCAATCCGGGCAGTTGGATATTCAAGAGCAACACAGTGCGGTTTTTTCCCCTATTTTGCATTCTTCTATGACAGTATTACAGAAAGAAGGCTTTTCCCTATTGAAGGCGGAACTGATGATCAACTGAACAACTATGTTCAACAGTTTTACAATGCTATTAATGCATCACCGCAAGCTTCACTATAGCAATAACAGGTAAAAATAGCCGGCTGAAAAGCCGGCTACTTATATATTACCATGAAACTGCGTACTTTTTATCATTTAAGCAAATGGGCACTGGTTCTTGATTGTGTGTTTGTACTGACTGTGGTGTCCGCATTATGCACATGGCTGTACTTCAACACTATATGGGGAGCGGTGTTATTATTGCCGGGACTGATAAGTTTGTTCAAGGGTGTCGAGATACATAGTACCCTCCCGAAGCGGTATAAAGCATGGCGGGACCTCGTTAATGAGAATATGCATGCAATATCCCATGAATCATTCAGACCATATATAACAGCTCCATGCGGCAGAGCGCTTGCCATAGATGTCTTATCTGAAATTAATCAACCGGACACGTATAAGGATTTAAAAGACCGATATTATAACGGGTTCTGGGGCAAAGACACCGAATCTCACATTACAATTATAGAATATAGTAAAGAGGATAATGTACATGAGTGTAATCAGTAATTTACAATCGGAATTAATCTGGATGGCGGGTTCAGGTGTTATCGCTGTTATTATTGGACTTATTGTCTTCGGGGTAATATGGAGGCTTTTCAGTTTTAACAAGGAAGGTAAAATCGGATACATTGTGTATAATGGTCTCAATATTATCGTGTCATGTTTTATAATAGGTTTCATCCTTTCAATGCCCGGTGCGTATAACCGGATCACAAAGCCGTATTACGGTCAGTTAGAAAAAATAATGATTCATGAATTAAAAAAGCATAATTACAATCCTCACAGTATTCCACTGGCTGAATTAAACCAGTATGCGGTTTTAAAAAAGAGTGTCGCGAAAAGTATATATAAAGCTGCTCCCTTCGCGAAAAAGGAGCTCAGCGAAACGGCTGCAGATTTAATTCCGGGAATCTCAATCTTAGAAAATTTTGAAAAAGAGTTTAAAGGAGAAGAACGTATAAGCGTAAGACAGCTGATTGATTTTACAAAAAACGCTGTAAAGGATGAATTGTTTGCTTTCATCCCGTATCTTACGTTTTTTCTGGCCCTTGAACTTGTCGGGCTTCTCTTTTTTACCTGGCTCACCATTCGCAATGAAGAAAAACAACAAATTGAGAGTGAAAAGGCGTTAGAGGATAACAGGATTATATTATAAGGGCACTTCTAAAAACTGTCCTTTGATGCCCTTGTATGCCCCGATAATCCTGCAATTCAAGAGCGGCCACATATGATTAACAGTATGCCTGTCATTTACTTTTAGTCAGATGTGGTCGTTCTTATTTTATCAAATGTGCAAAAAGTATTTCAGATTATTCACCGCCTGCACCTGCCGTGGAATATACATGAAACAATATTCATGTGTTAAATAATTAAAGTGTATCCTGTTTTTATGTGGTTATATGGGCATTTTTCATAACAAAGATATAAATATTAAGAT
>JAKQCH010000500.1 GCA_029573825.1 Spirochaetota bacterium
GACCTGCAATATGCGGGATGTATGAACGCGGATCAGTACTTCAGAATAAACATGAAGAGTATTACAACGGCGTGGTTGATCATCGTGAGAAACACGGAATGGTATTTGTAGTAAAGATATCCCAGGTACAGCCCAAGGATAAAATATACCGCGATTACCAGTTTCGATCCGCTGAACCAGGCGAAGAGGCCGAACACAACCGCGGAGAGTATAAATCCCGCTTTGTCTCCCATGAGACCTGACAGATTGCGTTGAAGAAATCCCCGGAAAAAAATCTCTGCCATGGGAACAACAATGATAAACATAAGAGGAAACAATTCAAAGCCGGAAACTCTCCCGTGGCTGCTGAATAAGGGATACAACAGAGATGTGTGGAAGGCGTAAGTTATAATAAAATAAATACTGAGCACCACTACCACGGGAAACAGAAAGACGGACAGACGTTCCACGGGATGTCCGCTGCGGCTGACTATGCGTTCCAGCGAAACGACGTCCTTGTCAAAGCGCAGGGAAACGAATATCGCGAGGACAATGGATATGGCATATTGATACACGTAGGAGAATCCGCTGTATCTCTGTGCGAGGTAGCCGAACAGAAAAAGTGCCGGTATGACCAGAAATATACTGATCGGCGGCTTGTTGAATGCATATTGGTTTGTAATAGCCATAATATGAAATAGTGATAAAGGGAAGAACCCTGTCAAGATAATTTTGAATCAGAAATATTTTTCAGAAATTATCCGGGCGGGGGAGAATTACCAGGGCGCCATGTCTGCCGCCCTTCTGCCCATTGAAAGCTTTTCCGTTGCTGTCAAGGAGGAGATATATTTTACTCCGGCTCATAGCCAGGCCTTCCGCAAAGCCGTACCCCCGCGGCGAATGGTATAGTCTCTCTGTGGTAGTGCGGAAGGAGTATGTCTGGGAGACCGCAAGGGTCTTCAGGTCCAGTTTAAGAATTCGCCGCTCATTTCTGCTCAGAATGTAGAGGTGCCCCCTCTCATAAAAAAGGTCCGAGACGTCGGAGCAGATGCCGCCGTTGCCGGCTTCCGGAAAAATGTGATCAGTGGTGACAAGGCGGTCCCCCTTTTTTTTAAGGATGTATACCGTCGCCTTTTCCCGTTCGTTGGCAACATAGAATACGGTTCCCTCCTCGTTGCATGCGATGCCTTCAAATCCGGCATTACTGTCATCTGAAAATGAGATGCCCCTGGAGGCGTTGTACCGGGGAATGTCATGTGTGAGCACGGTGAAGCGTCCCTGTTTGGATATGCGGAAAATTATCCGGTTTCTTTCGTCAACAGCATAGAGGTTCCCCCTGTTATAAAGAAGTCCTTCAAGGTCGAGATCGTGCTCTGCCGTCCGGGGGGACAGTCCGGAAAGATCAAAGAGCTGCAGGGGGTGCGCGGCATATTCATTTCCTTTTTGTTTCAGAAGATATATCGACCGATCCCCGGAATTGTCGCTGATGAAATGAATGCGTCCCTTTATAAGGGCAATTCCCGATGGCTCGAGGCTGCCGCTGCAGGAATCGCATTGTATCGGATAGGCAGTGTTGCCCTCAATGAGCTGTACCGGCACAGGGATGAAGGTCAGCACAAAAATTAGCATGCAGCTCCATCCGAGGAGCTTCTCATTTCGCGAAAGACCGGTGTTGTCCCGGATTACCGGGTGTCCCACCATCAGAAAGAAGAGGGTGATAAAAACCCACACCAGCCAGCCGGGCCATACGAATGACAGCGCCACGAGGAACCCGAATACAGTCCATCCCGCGTAGAGCTGTTTTCTGCCGATAAGGGCGTATAGAATATGTCCGCCGTCCAGCTGTCCCAGGGGCATAAGGTTGAGGCTTGTCACAAGGCAGCCGATCCATCCCGCC
>JAKQCH010000053.1 GCA_029573825.1 Spirochaetota bacterium
TTTGACCCGTGAACGGGGGAGTCCCTTCAGCGCTGTTGAAAGGGGAAACCATCCCGCTGCAAAGAGCAGATGACGATATTCCCCGGGCGAAGAAAATCTGCGGAGCAGATATTCGAAACTCTCATCGCCGAGATTTCTCCGCTCCGCGCGGAGTTTTCTGTACTGATGTATCATCGCGGCCTGCGCGGTGATGCGTTCCGTAAAGGAAACAGTGCGTCCTTCAGGAAGACGGGAGATATCGGCAACTTTCCTCGCGGAAATATAACGGCGGAGAAGGGGGAGATACCAGGCGGGATCATCAGATATCGACCTGGCGGTTTCGGTTTCCGGTATCGATGATAGTGTTGCGTACAGCAGGCTGTCTTCCTCCATCACGGTCAGCCATTCCCTGAAACTGCGGAGCATCAGCAGCTCGACCCGGGACACCGTTGACACAACATGCTGCAGATTGCGCAGAAACGCGGAATAGCTGAAATCGGCACCTTCGCGGACCAGAAAATACACCGCTTCTTCTATGGAGTACAGACCTCCCATGATATCGCGCTTTTGTATCGACCCACTGCCGCTGAAACGACGCATCATTGCGGTCACATCGTGCATTGTATTTCGGGAAATATTTTTTTTCAACCGGAGAGCTTTTTCGGGACATGCCATGAGCACAAGGCATATCTGGTATGGCGTGAGGAGGTTCCGTTTCTGCAGTTGAAACAGGAGCTTCTGCAGTTCACTGTCGCTGAAGGTCTCAAGGATCATGGATATCCCAGGGAAAAGATGTGAAGGATCTCTGAAGCAGGAAACAATTTTCTCCTCTGCGGTTTCAGGGGAAACGTGCCCGGTGAGCTCCGGCGAGAATAGTCTGAAAAAACATGCCGGAAACCCAATGTGGAGTTCGGCACCGCTGTTGTCTTCGGAGGGCAGTGCAATCTCCAAATACAGCATATCATCGCCGGGATTCACATCGCCGATATCACGACAATTCCCTTCATGCAGTGCGGAGCGGTACCGGTAATTAAACAGTATGCTCAGTACCAGCTCAAGATGATGCAGGGTTGTTATCATATAAGCCCCGAACGCCTTCACCGCATTCAGTGGGAAATTCAGACAGCATATTCTGATATGAAATTTCCGGGCAGGATTTGTAATGATGAGGATATACTCAGCGGATGGAAGGGGCGCGTTGTCCGCCGGTTCCCTGAGGGGGGAGAGCGCACAGGCGTTCCGGTTAAACTGTTCCTGGAAAAACTTCTCCAGGTCCTGAAAGAAAAGGAGTTTCAGGACCCGGGAGGCGAAATTTAACATGACGGAAAGATATTATTTTCTTCCGGGTATTGTTAGTCTCTGGCCGGGGAAGATAAACTGCGGGTCCTTGATCTTCTCCTTGTTGGCCTCATAAATTGACTTCCAGTTTCTGATGGTGCCGGTCTGCTCTTTGCTGATGTCCCACAGGGTGTCGGCTTTTTTTACAGTATAATACTGTCCGTTATCAGGCTCTACGGTTTCCGGGGCTGGTTGCGCCACCTTCCCGGTGCGGACTTTTTGTGTCTTCCCGGCTGTCTCCGGTCCCTGCTTTGATTCCGTTATCCGTGCAGGACCGTATGGGGGGAATTTCTCGATTTCGGAAATTCCCTGACGGCTGCCTGTGGATCGATGAATCGTGGGCCAGAGGAACACAAGGATAAGTACCGCAATAATGACAAGGAAAAGCACAGAGCCCCACTTTAGATATGGTTTCCATTTAATGGGTTCCTTTGTAATACTATCATCCATTCGTGCCTGATCAAGGGTCATTTGCGCGATTTTAATGTATTTCAGTTCCCCGAGGTCTCTGACGGTTTTAATGTGGAATGCAACATCCATGAGGGCGGCATCTTTTTTACTGATACCCTGAAGTGCATGGATCGGGGCTTTTGCGATCGCACCCGGTGTTTTCTTCTCATATTTTTTGTCGAGCTTGTCTTTGAATGGAGCCATGCTGCCTACCTTCGCCCCGGAGTCGGCGAGTTCGCATATTTCACGGGCCCATAGGCTGTACTTCAGTTCAGCGAGATCTCTGACGGTCTTTACGTTAAATGCCTGATTCAGCAGTTCTGCATCCTTTTTGCTGACACCCTGGATTGCTTCAACAGGGGCATCCACAAGGTCAACAAGCCTTTTGTCCTGATATGATTTGATGAATGTTTTATTGAGGTCCATGCTGTTCTCCTTGCCGTTAATTTCAGCTACCCTACCAGAAGGCCGCACCGGGGACACTTGACAGTTTCACCTTCAAGATATACCCGGTCGAGAGGGCCGCCGCAGTTGGGACAAAACTTAAACTCAAGTCTTTGTGTTTTCGCGTCTTCGGTGAAAAATTCATCGGTGGTTCTGTCAAAGTTTCCTTTGACAAGGTTCCGGGACACCGCAATCATCAGTAGATTCCCGGCCTCAGGAATGGGGATAGAGAGTTTTTCCGAAAGAGTCGTGAGGCTGATACGCCGGTATGTTTTTACAATGCTTGCGATGGATTCCACAAGATCCTGCTTTTTCCGCGCATGACGGGCGAGAAAAATCATCACTCCTCCGGGAATAATGAACGCCAGTGATGAAATGGCAATGGGCGGGCCCGACTCGGCATCTTTCCCGCCTTCCACTGACATCGCAATACCCAGAACCAGCAGAAATATTCCGAAAAACAACAGGCCGTACCCGAAAAATTTCGTTACTCTGTTTTTTAATTTTCCCATAAATCTCTATATTCCACCATTGATATTTATCGTAAGATTATGCTATCAATTGCAGTAAAGGAAATCAAGTAAAAATATTATTTCATTAGCTAAATCAGGTAAGGGAACATACATATCATTACGGTGTTTTTATAATTGACGAACATGAACCAGCTGTATAGTATTCAATCAGCACAAAAATGCGATTCCGGTTTTAACTAATTGAATAGACGTCCGGCGTAATGAAAAATATATGAAAACGACCTTCGCTTTTAAGGATTATTACAGGATACTGGGAATTGCGCAGTCATCCGCAGCGGGAGAGGTAAAAACCGCATTCAGAAAACTCGCACGGGAAACCCATCCCGACCTGTCCGGCGATCCGCGCAATTATGAACGTTTTGTTCTTATTCGTGAGGCCTATGATGTGCTCACCGATGAAAAAAAACGCGCGGAATACGATTCCGTTTGGAAACAGTACACGAATGCGGGGAATGACATTCCCGATGAGACGTATGTTGACTCCGTACTGCGTGACTTTTTTGACAGGGACGAGAGTTCCTACCGGGATGAATGGGAATACTTCGTGCAGCACCCGGAAGACTACCTGGGTCTCTTCGAAAGCACGCTGAAGATCATCTCCGCGACACTCCTGTCGCTGGGAGCCGGCATTGTCGCCCCCTTCGCAGTCTTCGGCGCTATTGTGGTCATGGCTGGATTTCTCTTTGCTGCGGTTATCATGATTACCGCCGCCCTGGTAACCACTTCGCTGTCCTCTGTGGCGGGGGTCATAATGGCGGTGCTGCTGTATCGTAGAATTAAAATGGCATGTATTTCCTTCCGGCTCGTAACAATCAGAAGGGTGGGGCGCATTGTGGTGAAACCGCTTCGGGGCATTCCGAAACGTATCGGGAAATGGGTGCTTTTCAGTAATTATACCGTGGTACTCATTCTGATGTGTGTGGCGGGGTATTTTGTGGTAATCCGGTTCTATGACTGGATTATGGATGGGTCTCCCTACATGGTTGAACAGTTTCTCAAGAGCCTTGGGCTTATGGTGTTTCTCATTTCACTGGTGATGGTATTTTCAATATCTGTTATTATGATTTACGAAATAATTTCGGAAGCCCTTGACCTGTATCCGCCGATACGCTATACCCGCATTGCAGTACGCAGTAAATCGCAGATTGTGTTTCAGAAGAACTGAAGGTTTCAATGGATAAAGGATGAAGGGAATTACGCTCCACACCGGGAACAGCCTTGAACGTCTGGCGGAAATACTGGCGGATATGGTGCGCGCTGATCCTCCGGACCCCATGAAACCGGAAACCGTCATGGTGATGAGCCGTGGAATGGAGCGCTGGATATCCATGCGTCTCTCGGAGCATCTCGGTGTATGGGGGAATTGTATCTATCCCTTCCCGAATACAATGATATACGGCCTTTTCCGGGAGATTATTGAACAGGAGTCCGGAGAAGATACCTTTGACAGGGCGGTGATGACATGGAAGCTTTTTGGCCTGATCAGGGAGTGTGAAGATAAACCGGGATTTGAAAGCCTTAAAATATATACCGGTGATAAATATTCGCCGCTGAAGCACTACCAGTTGGCAGGACAGATCGCGGATGTTTTTGATCAGTACCTCACATTCAGGCCGGATATGATGCTCTCCTGGGACAGGGGCGAAGAGGACCACTGGCAGGGGCGGCTGTGGCGCAGGCTGTCAGATGAGAAGAACCGGGATCACCGGATTATTATGCGTGACAGGTTTCTCGGAGAACTGAAGAACAACAGCACACTGCAGGGGAAGCTTCCCCGTCGTCTCTCACTCTTCGGCATATCAACACTTCCCCCGTTTCACCTTGACGTCCTCAACGAGCTGACCGAGTATATACCGGTGCATCTCTTTTTCCTGAACCCTTCCCGTCAGTACTGGGGCGATTTACTGTCAAAGAGGGAGATTGCCCGTGCGGAAAAAAAACTTGCGCGGAAGGGAATCAGCTCCGGCGACATGCACATGGAAACCGGGAATTCGCTCCTGGTGTCAATGGGGAACCTGGGAAGAAAATTTTTAGACATGCTCTATGACCGGAATCCTCTGGATTCCGCATCCCCGGATTCATGGATTGAACCCGCACGGGACACGCTGCTTCACCGCATACAGGGGGATATCCTTGATGCCGTTGACCGGGGCCGGACACATAATAAAGAAGGGGAGGTAATGGCGCTTTTCCCAGAGCAGGATGGCGATGTTGAAGAGGTGCCTCCCGGAGATGTTTCCATCACCATACAGTCATGTCACAGTCCCATGAGGGAAATCGAGGTGCTTCATGATTTCCTTCTGCGTTGTTTTGACAGCATGCCCGGCCTTGAGCCCCGGGATGTTCTCGTGATGACTCCTGACATAGAGACCTTCGTGCCCCATATTGATGCGGTGTTCGGTTCCACTGAGGACCCCCGTACATTGATTCCCTATACCATCGCCGACAGGAGCGCTGCGGGCACGCATCGGGTGGTGAGGACATTTCTCGCGATTGCCTCTATCGGAAACAGCCGGCTCAGCGGGGGGGAGGTGCTTGATATTATAGAATGTCCCGAGGTGCTCCGGCGGTTTAACCTCACTGAAGCTGATATACCCCTGCTGAGAAAATGGACCGCGGAAACAGGCATTCGCTGGGGGATGGATGAAAATGACAGAAAAAATATGGGCCTTCCCGCGGTGAAGGAGCATACCTGGAGGAGCGGAATGGAGCGTCTCCTCCTTGGGTACGCGATGCCGGGAGGAAATGAGCGTCTTTTCTGCGGGATACTTCCCTTCGATGAAGTGGAAGGGGCACAGTGTACCGTCCTGGGGGGGGTCCTTGAATTTCTGGAAACGCTCTTTGAGGTGAAAGAGGAGCTGGCGGAACCGCGCAGCCTCGTGCAGTGGTCCGGATATCTGGGCATGCTGGTGGGGAGATTTTTCTGCAGTACCGGGGGAAGCTCGGAGCAGACCATACAATCCCTGCGGAATGGAGTGGAAATGCTGAAAGAGTATGGTGAACTGTCGGAGTTTTCCGGAGACGTCCACCATCACGTGATTGCAGCCTGGCTCGGTGATACCTTCGGTGAAGAAAAGATCGCGGGTAGTTTTTTGAGCGGAGGCGTGACCTTCTGCGCGATGCTTCCCATGAGAAGCATTCCATTTAAAGTGATATGCCTTGTGGGCATGAACAATGATATCTTCCCCCATCCGGACAATGTGGCAAGCTTCAATCTCATGAAGGACAATCCCCGACCCGGCGACAGGTCCCGGCGCCATGATGACCGCTACATATTTCTGGAGACCCTTATTTCGGCCAGGGAGCGTTTGTACCTGAGCTATGTGGGGCAGAGCATAAAGGACAACAGCGAAATTCCGCCTTCAGTGGTGGTGAGCGAGCTGCTGGATTACATCAATCAGGGATACCGGATGGAGGGCGATTATCCGGAAAAACGAATTATTGTGAGGCATCGGCTCCAGCCCTTCAGCGGCGGTTACTTTTCGGGGACGGGGCCGCTGTTCAGCTATTCCCGGGAACACTGCAGCGCAGCCGGGGCCCTTATGGCGGAGCGCCTGAATCCGGAGCCTTTCTTTTCCGGAACTCTTCCTGAAGGCGGCACGGAGGGGGGTGATATCGACCTGCGGGATTTCCTTCGCTTCTTCAGGAATCCCGCGCAGTACCTTCTGGTTACGCGGCTCGGCATGTTCTTTGAGCGGAGGTCAGGAGCTCTTGAGGAACGGGAACCCTTTGATGTGGACGGGCTGGACCTCTTCCTCCTGAAGGACGATATCATCCGCCGGATATTTGATAATTCAATTGATGAGTCCCTGTATTCCCTGTACCGGGCAAGGGGATATCTTCCCCACGGAACGATGGGAGAGTATGCCTTCAGGAAAATCAGAGGCGACTGCGAAAAATTTGCCGAAACCATTACCGGACTGACGAAAGGCACACCGATGACATCCCTCAATGTTGAAACTGCCGCAGGGGGACGGATTATTAAGGGGACCATTGAGAACCTGTGGCCCGGGGGAGTGATATTGTACCGTCCGGCACATGTCAATCCTTCGGAAAAACTGAAGGCATGGATTCTTCGGTGCCTCCTCCTCGGAGTCGGTGATAAACGGGAGGTTATTGCCGCGGGAACAGATGCGGTGTACACCTTTGATGAACGGGAACCTGCCCCTGTGCTGGAATCGCTCATTGAACTCTACGACCGCGGCCGGCGGGAGCCCCTGCTGTTTCTGCCGAATAGCTCCTATGCCTTTGCGGAATCAATGATGAAACACGATGATAAAAACCGTGCTCGTGAGGCGGCTCGCGACGCATGGGAGGGCAGCAGTTTCCGGAGAGGCGACTCAGAGGATGCATACATGGCGAAGTGTTTCGAAATCATGGAGATATTCAGCCGTGAATTTATGCGTATCGCTGAAACCGTATACGGCCCGATGCTTGGCGCGATCAACAGGATGGAACAGTGAAACCATTTGATATAATAGCCCATCCCCTTGAGGGGACCACGCTGATCGAAGCGAGCGCCGGTACCGGGAAGACCTATACCATCGCGGGGCTGTACCTTCGCCTGATACTGGAGAAGGACATGGAGCCGGGGAAAATCCTTGTGGTGACCTTTACCCGCGCCGCAACAGAGGAGCTTCGCGACAGGATACGGAAACGTCTTCGCGACGCGCTCCATGCCTGCCGTGAAGGGAAGGTCCTCAATACCGGTGATCGGCTCCTTGACAGTATCGTTCTCCGTCATGCAGGGGACCGGGAGGCCGTGGAAAAACTATCCGGGGCCCTCCGTGATTTCGATGAGGCCGCCATCTTCACGATACACAGTTTCTGCCAGCGGGTGCTCCGCGAGAACGCCTTTGAGAGCAGTTCTCTTTTTAACACGGAACTCGCGAAAGACCAGACGGAAATGTCGGGGAAGATCGCTGATGATTTCTGGCGGATACATTTTTATTCCATGCCACTTCTCCTCGTGAAGTACTACAGAGAGAAGTA
>JAKQCH010000072.1 GCA_029573825.1 Spirochaetota bacterium
GGGGATCAGCTCGTGAAGGTCAATATCTATGTGCCCAAAAAGCTCACTCCGCGCCAAAAGGAACTGCTGAAGGAGTTCTCACAGATTGACGAGGAAAAAGTGGGATCAGCGAAGAGGCAGTTTTATTCAGAATAATATTTAAGGTTATAAACAGCGCAGTCCTTCAGGGACTGCGCTGTTTATAAATTTGCTCTTATTACTTTCAAACAGAGCCTTATTAAGTACGAAGCGTGAGCAGTATATCATGATAACGGAAAAAACTTCTCAAGGATATATGCCGCTCCCAGAAGCGACTGTGTCAGGAGGATAAAGATCACATTACTGCCCAGGGATGGAACCAGCCTGCTCATATCACCGTATTCTTTTGATCCCTGCATCGCTTTTATGGCAAAGGGCAATGCCAGCAGCGTTATCAGGCTGTACACCGGCATGACAAGGATTCCTGATACAACAGTAGCCAGTACGCACCCGGCTATCCATAAATAGACAGATATCGTCGCTGCTCTGAAAAGGGTCCCGGCGGTTTCCATGCCGAACAGAACAGGGGTCGTTTTTCTGCCGCCCTTCCTGTCAGCCTCCACATCGGGAAATTCGTTCAGCAGGAGAAGGTTGTGTACCAGTATGCCGCTTGGAACCGAGGCGATCAGGACCATCCAGTCATATCTGCCTGTCTGCACGAAATAGAGTCCCAGCAGCGGCAGTATCCCCAGACCCAGTCCCGGGGACCATTCGGGCCAGGGTGTTTTTAAAATTACGGGTGTATATAACACCAGGCACAGCGCAGCCACAACTAACAGCGGTATCAGCAGCCATCCTGTTTCGATTACAAAATAAATACCTATTGCCAGTGCCACCAGTGAGGTGACAACTCCCACCATAAGCGCCTGTTTCAACGGGAGTTTCCCTTCGGGAACAAGGCCGCTTCCGCCGCTGAAAGGAGTTCTCGTGACCTCCAGATCAATTCCGCTTTTATAATCGAAATAATCGTTAATCGCGTTAACGCTGCCGTGGGTCAACACCAGGCCGAAACCGGCAAGGAATGCATGGAATAAGTTGAAGGACCCGTAGTACCATGCAATTGATGTTCCAAGAAAAGTAAGGACAACTGAGAGAAACAGAAACTGGGGCCTGGTTTCCCTGATCCATAGAATTAGTTTTTTCATAATAACCGTTGTTAGTAAAAAAAATTGCTGTTATTTTAATAGATATATTTCTCTCCCTGACTGCAAACATTTTTTTTATTAATGAAAATATTTGTGAATTGACTCGCCGCCATAATGTCCGGGTCATGCTCCGGCATAGACCGGGGCGGCGAAAAGTGCTGATGCTGAAAAAGAGGTGAAAATTGCAGGTGTTGGTGCAGTTCAGATGTAAGCAATATCTGAATTTCATGGTTTTTGGAAGTGCCCCAAAAAATATTCGGGAATGATTTGACAGATGCATACGGGAAGGGTATGTAGTGTCGTAATGATGTAACCATTCCGGACACCCTGTGCCTGATATACTATGATTGTGCGACCTGAAGAAAACACAACTGAAATACGGTTCTCCCTTGTCATGTGGATCTCATTTTTTCTGCATGTCATTCTCGTGGTGTCGATTCTGCTACAGCACTCTGACCCCGCAAGTCGGGTCCTTTCACGGCAGCAGGCTCAGGGCAGAGAAGAGCTTCCGAACAGGGACATTATCGTCAACCTGAACCAGGATAACCGCAGGGTATATAACCGGACGACGCTTCTTTCCGATAAGGATTCATCGGCGCAGGGATATGTTACAAAGGAGAAAGGGAACCGCTGGCTGAACAATTCCCTTGAATTCATGCTGCAGCGTGGAAAAAAGAGCTCCCGAAGTTCCAGCTCCAGAGAAAAAAGTGAGGATAAAATCCTCCTTTCTCATGATAATGAGGTCGTGGTATTCCTCGCGAAGTACTTCATGGGTGAACCTGACACTGCAGGGCAGGGCGGCAGCAGCGACTTTAACCGGATTCCCGACAGAAACGATGTAACCAGAAGGAACGCAATTTATTATTCAAATACCGGCCACTTTTCCTTTAATACAAAGAAGTTCAAGAACTTCCATTATTTTAAAAAAATGAAGGATAAAATAGCATCGAACTGGTATCCTCCGATGGTTGCCAACGCAATAATGGGGGGGTATGCTCCGGGCAGTGTGCGGATCATGGCCATCCAGAGTCAGGAGGTGAAGCTCTATTTTGTTCTTAACCGGGGCGGTGAAGTGGTGAAAGTGCAAATACTTGACTCCATGGGAAACTCCTCCCTGGATTCATCATGTGTCGATGCAATTAGAATGTCCCGAACATTCGGACCTGTTCCCGGCGATATCGGCGGCAATCTCGTTGTGATTCCATTCATTTTCGGGTATTATGTGCAATAAGCAGCTCTGATGTCCTCCCGCGCAGCATCTTTTTTTATCTATTTATTTTTCAAATTGTAATTGCGAATTCAGGACTGTTCATCCATACTATTTAATTCCTTATTACTCAAGATATTGCACAGTAATAACGAAAATAATAATAGCGGAAAAAGAATGTTGTCCGTTACGGCGCGGAGTGGGCCATATACTGCTCATTTGTCTGCCGTTGGCTCATTGCCTTTTTTTTACGGGTAATGGGGCGATACTGATGCACCGCAATGAAGGCAGGTTTCCGGTACATGGTAAAAATTCTTCTCACATCAGATATTCATCTCGGATTGGATGATGACGATGCTCCTGTTCCCGGAGTGGTCCGGGCAGGCACCTTCCGGAAGATATCGGCGCTGGCACGGGAGCATGACGTGCTGCTTATAGCCGGCGATCTTTTCTGCCGGAGTGATGTCGATACGGAAACCGTGGATCTCGTGTCCGAAGAGTTCGGGAAAATCCGGAACAGGGGGACCGAGATACTGCTTACTCCCGGTGAATGTGAAATGGACGGGGAGGGGACGGCGACCTCATTGCTGAACCTGCTGAATGTCTCCAGGATATTTGATGAAAGCAACAGCAGCGAACCCTTTGAGATTACCCGTGGGGGGCAGTCGGTATATGTCTACGGTGTTCCGCCCCTGAACGGAAACGCGATGCAGAATATTTCACGGCAGTCCAGCGAGGGATTTCACATCGGGCTGTTTCATGGAGATATTAACCTCAACGGCGAGGAGATGAATGACTGTCCCCTGGTGATCACGAAACAGGACCTTAAAAGGATGAACCTCGATTTCTATGCCCTGGGACATTATCACAATTACAAGCTCTACAAAAATCTGGGAGTGGTAATTGGCGCCTATCCGGGATCGCCTGAAGCGGTAACTTTCGGGGAACCGGGAGAACGATATGTGCTGTCGATGATTATAGGGAGCGACAGGATTCAGCAGATAAAACGCCTTACTATCAACACGAAAGTTGTTGAGGTACTTGATCTCGACTGCAGCGTGCTGGGAAGCGCCCGGGATGTCTTAAAACGGCTCGAAGAGTGCGGCTCTCCAAAAAAGATATGCAGACTCAGGCTGACCGGGGAAAGAAACTTTATTCTTTCTCCTGATGAGGTTGCGGCGGCAGGGAAGAAATTTGATAATCTGATTCTATGCGATGAGTCGCTGCCGACAATCGAAGTGCTTATAAAAAACTATAAAAATGAGAATACATTGAAGGGTGATTTCTTTTTAGTCCTGGAGGAACGGTTCGGCAATAATGATATTCCGGTGGATATTGACCTGGAAGGATTTAACAGAATCCTGAACCGGATTTCAGTAAGCGGTTTTTATAAACCGGAGGATTGGCTGTGCAGATAATTCGATGCATCGCATCAAAACCGGGACTGTTCGATAATAAAATTATCGACGTTGGTGAACGTATTACTGTTATATACGGCCGCAACAACTCCGGGAAATCCTTTCTGGCCCGCGCCATCGTTGACCTGACCACAGGACGGCTCCTGGACCGTGACAGGGTAAAAGAGAATGGATGGAAAAATTTCTATCTCGATATACTATTTTCCGGTCCTTCCGGAAAGTTCAGGTATGTCTGCAATGGCGAAAAGACCCTGTCGATTAAGCGCTGCTATGATGATTCAGAGGATGAAATTGCGCTGTTTGATTTGAGCAGCGGAGAAACAAAGGACCTTGTGTCGGGTCTCCTGGAGAAGAAGGAAAGTGAATCCCTCGGGTCCTTCTATGAAAAAGTTGGTTCCGGCACCTATATGAATACCTCATTTCTTCCTTCACCGATGGATATTGTCAGGGAAGGAAGGCTGGACCATGAAGTTTTCAAGCGGATTTTCGTGTTTGATAATTCCAATTTTTATTTACTCTATGGAGAACTGCACCGCAATTACGGCAACGGGAATGCGGGGCTTGTACGTGAAGAGATAGGAAGGAAAGTTGAACAGTGCAGGGAGCTTGATAAACAGGCAAAGATTATTGATATCCAGTCCTCGAAATATGAAAAACTCGCAAAAGAAAAAGAAACCATCAGGACTGACCTCGATAAGCTGAAGGTTGAATCGAATGAACTTATGCGTAAGCGTGATATTCTCGCGCTGATTCTGGAAAAGCTCAATGCGAAAAAAGAGATTGAGAAGAAACTGGACATGATCAACGGGGACCTGGGGGATGAAAAGAATAAGGAAGAGGAGTTTTCCGGATTAAAAAAACGCATGGAACAGATGTTCCCGCGGTTTATACATTTCAGTGAACTACAGAAGCAGAACCTGAAAAAAATACAGGAGCTTTACCGGGAATTGCGGGATGTGAAAGAGGAGTCCGAGAAATTCATGTCAGTGGTGAAACAGCGGGGAAGAATCCTGAAAAATTCCGTCCTCGCCGTCAACATCGCATCCCTTGTGGCGATTGTCTTTATTATGTTGAATGTCATTATCACATTACCACGGGCGGAGAAGCTCCATGTTGTCTATGGCATTCTTGGACTTGTGGGGCTGAGTCTCGCGGGGCTCCTGGGATATTCGCTGTATACCGCACGGTCAAAAGTGATTGCCTGGCATGTGAACCGGCAGAGAGAAATGGAGGGGATGATTCAGAAACTCCTTGTCGAAAACAACATTGACGACACTGAATATAAAATTGAAACAGTGTATGAATTTCTGCTCCAGTATTTCAGCGAGTATACTGATTATACCGAAATGCAGCTTGAGGTGTTGAAGCTCGGCAGTCAGCTTCGGGGTGATGATGCTGTCGCTGAGATGAAGTCGGACCTGAAAAGCGCGAAAGCTGACATCAGGCGACTTGATTCGGAAATTGAGGCTGATATCTATTCCCTGAATATGCAGAAGGAGCTCCCCCTTGACGCGGATGTGATCAATGGGTATCTGGCCGATTTCAACACTGAATACGAGAAAAGAATGAAAGAGCTCGGGCGGCAGGAAAATATACTGAATCAGCTTGAGGTGGAAACCGCTGGCTCCGGGTGCGATAACAGCGGGCTGCAGAACATACTGGATCAGAAAGGCAGGCTCGAGGAGGAGCTTCGCGAACTCACGCTTCATGCGAATACCATGAAATACATACTTGATCTCATGAATGATTCTGTGATACGAAGAGAAAAGCGGCAGATGGAACGCCTGATTGCCGGGACTGCAGCGGTATTTCATTCGCTGACGAGCAATCAGTATATTACCGACATTGGGGAAGGATATATCCGGGACCTGCTGGAGGGAAATATATCCGGAGAGGAGAACACGACGGTTGTCCACCTGCTGTTGCTTTCAATAAAGATTGCCGTGACAGATTTTTTAATTGACCTGAATATACCGCTTCCCCTTATAATCGACGAGCCGTTTCAGTTTATGGACGACAGGCGGATACAGAAACTAAAAACCCTGCTCGATGATGTCGCCGCGTCACGTCAGGTGATAATCTTCACGCACAACAATAATTTTAAGGACTGGGGAAGTTTCATAGAACTATAATCATGGATAAGGACGGACAGTTAATTTTTAATGATGATCCCTTCCTTATTGCCTGCAATACTGCATATCAATTAATTGAAGAAGGTAAATTTCCTGAGGCGATCGAAAAAATCGACAAACTGATGGGTGAAAATCCTGATTATCCCGGACTGGTTGAAACCTTCAGAACGGCGAAATTCTGGAAAAACCGCAGCAACGATATCGAAGCGCTTGAAAAGGGGAAGTCTACAGCGGATTTTCTGATGATGCAGTGGGAGGTGTTCCGGCGGTATTCCCTGGAAAAAAGTATTATCGATTCCGCGGCGTACCATGCCGCAATGAAGTATATATTCTTTGAGGCCGCGGAACAATACAAAGTCGCCTATCTGGAAGAGCAGAGCACGATTAACAGCTTTGACCTTCTCCTCAATCTCGGGGTATGTTTTATCACCCTCGGTGAGTACCGGCATGCCATTGAGGCCCTCGAATTTGCGCGAATAACTTTTCGGAGCAATGCGAAACTTCTGTCTCTTCTCGGGGAGGCCTATTATCATCTCGGGGAAATCCCCAAGAGCCTGTATTGTTTTAAAGAGGCTTTCTTTGTCGATCCCTCGGAGATCGATCTGTCCCTGCTGAAGGCCAAACCTATCTTGCAGCTCGCGGCGCTCGCACGGGAAAAGAAGCCCGGAAAGGACGAACGG
The DNA here is from genome assembly GCA_029573825.1 of Spirochaetota bacterium. Taxonomy (GTDB): domain Bacteria; phylum Spirochaetota; class UBA4802; order UBA4802; family JAGODF01; genus JAKQCH01. Next base: position 6,601 of record JAKQCH010000072.1, read on the forward strand.
GAGTGGATCCCGGTCTTTGGACATATTGAGGACCTGTTTTATGTGAAGCGCCAGGTGAATACGCAGCAGGTTGAATCGATCAAGCGGGAGATTTTTACTCTCGAAAAAAGCCTTTACCAGATAGGCAGGGAAAAGGCCGAGGAGACAAATATTATCCCCCGCCTTATTAATAAATACTTATGGATGCTGGATTACTTTGAACTTCAGCATTATGACTTTAACAATATTGCCGATATACGCAGTCAGTTGATTAAAATTGACCGGGAGATTTTCGAAGAATTTTTCAAAAATAAACCGAAATGAGTCGTTTCCCGGCTGTACATTCTTTCCTGGCTGCGTAAAAAATAAAGGTTATAATGATACATGTAAAAAAAATGCTTTCCCTGCTTCCGTTTCTGGCGGCAGTAGTTTTTATTCCCGCCCTTGTATTTGCCGAAGGGTGGGGGCTGACCGGGTCTTCTGCGGATTTCATTCCCCCGTCAATTACGGTACATCCCGTATACCGTTCCTTTTCTCCGAACAATGACGGCGTTATGGACTATGGTGAATTCCGCTTTTCTATGAAAGATTCCGGACGGATCAAGGGGTGGCGCTTTCAGATTCTTCAGGGGGAACGGATAGTACGTGAGTTCCGCCATGTTCCGAGAAATCTGTCCGGCGGGGGGAAGGTCTTCAGCTTTCTGAGAGAATTATGGCGTTCTGATGTTGTCCCTGATCGCCTTCTGTGGGACGGCAGAAATACCGGGGGGATGTTGATGGGGAACGGCGAATACCGTTACAGCCTCACCGCCTGGGACGGGAATGATAATATATCGGCGCTGAAAGAAGGGACGGTGTATATTGACACCAATGCTCCCCGGGTACATTCGGTACTGGCGGGGTACGGGGCCCCGGGGACTGTTTCAATAGGTATCACTGTACAGGCGTTTAAATATGACCGTGCAGCAGCGGTGATCCGCGACGACGGCGGCTCCACGGTGCGGATGTTTCAGTGGAGGGCGGATGCGGTACCCTCCGTTCTTGTGTGGGATGGAAAGGGATCTGATGGTAAGCCTGTGGATGATGGGACGTACTCATGTTCTATCGAGGTCCGGGACAGCGCCGGGAACGCTGACAGGACTGAGGTGCGGAATATTGTGATTGAGCGGATACAGCAGCCGGTGCGTGTTGACGCGGACTGTACGCTTATATCATACCGGAAGCGGAACGGCGTGAATTTTACTGTCAGCAGGGGATTTACCGCCTCGTCGGCCCCCTGGACCATGATAATCGAGAACAGCGGCGGTACTGCGGTCAGGACGTATTCCGGGAGAAGTGTGCCCTTTTCTATCGCATGGGACGGAAAAGACACTGCCGGGAAAACCCTCCGTGACGGTACGTATTTCTATAAAATGGTCATGGTCCTGGGCAAGGAAAACACCTACACCTCGCCGCCGAAGGAGCTCCGGATTGACTCCACGCCGCCGGAATTGCGCGTACGCTGCGGTCCTGAAGGCTTCTCTCCTGACGGTGACAGGGA
>JAKQCH010000073.1 GCA_029573825.1 Spirochaetota bacterium
CGGCGCGCTCTGTTGTTATTTGCAAGATTCCTCGTGGGTGAAAGAAAGATGCCCGGCATGTGCATCAGTTTGCTGAAAGGAAAGTACACTGCCAGAATGCAGATAAGGAAGAGATGCATATAAAATATCGATCCGATCCCCCGGGGAATTACAGGATTCAGATGGATAAGACCTACCATCAAATTTTTCACTCCCAGGAGATCAACTTTGAGATAATATCGCATGATAATGCCCGTTACTGCTATCGCGGCAATAAGGAAGAGCGGGAAGTAATCCTGATACAGTGATATCAATCTGATAGTAGGGACAAAAATTCTTCTGAGGAACAGGTACAGCAGGGCGGCACCGAACACTGAGGTGGTAATATACAAAACCGGCACCCCAATCTGAAACAGGCCATCAACCCGCTCAATAAATGAAATGATCGAAGGAACGGGATCGGTAAAAAACCTCATGTGCCGCAATACTATTATCAGAAATGACCAGTGGAACGCCATCGCCCCAAGCCACAACCATTTACGTGACCCATAGACAAGTTTCGATTCATTGTAAAGTTCAACACGTGTATTTCTGAAAAGAGACCTGAAAAAAACAATTTCCATAAACATCCGGGCCATTACACCGAATATGCCGGAGGGGTTATCAACATTACTGCATGTAATGCCTTCCAGGGACTTCTGCTGTCCGCAGGTGGTTGGAACACGAAAGGGAACCGGTGAAGATGCCCAGCGTACTATCCGCCATATAAAACCCAGAAGAAACAGTACACATGCAGCATAGGGCATAACTATACCGGACACGTACTGCCCTTCAGAAAATGATGACAGATAATACCCGGCCATTGCAAGGAGCAATACTGTAATGAATGGAACCAGCACCTTCATAAGAGTAATAACCTCATCATTCGACACGTAAGGCCGATTTTTTAATTTCATTGATTTTCAGACTAAAAAGGCTCTCACGACATTCCATATAAATATCAAATCCAAGAGCAATAACAGAATCAATCCATGCATCAAGTTCAGACATTTCCGCAATTGATACGGCACACGTATCCTTCTGCACCAGATAATCATACACCGTTTTTCTCAGATTAAACAGGAACGATACTGCTTCCGATGGTGAATATCCCTGAACTGCCCGGATACGGATTATATCATCCAGAGAACCCCGGATAGATTCCGGCAATCCCCCTTCCGCTGCGCAGTTTAAAATATTTTCCAAACTTCGCCTGATTGTAGACCCCACGGGATTTGAAAAAGGATCATTCTCTGTTTTCAACAATACTCTTGCTGCATCAGGATACGAAGCATAGAACGATTCAAGCCATGTTTCCAGGATTTCTTTTCTATGCAATACATCCATGCTTTTAACTGATTTATTCATTATCACCTGGCAACACCGCTTTTCAGATTATATAAATAATTATCAAGCATATACTTCACGTAATCCCGGTAATTTTCATTCTGCAGCATCGTCTCTTCCATTTTTTTAAAATGAATTAAACCATGAAGCGATCCCCACAACACGACAGCATGTTTCACGGGATCAACTTTCCGGAAATGACCGCAATCAATTCCGGAATTGATTACATCAACTAAAACTTTTAAAATCTTTCCCGCCGTCTTATCGATCCGGTTTTTTATTACCGGAGGAAAAAGCAATTCCGGAGTTGATAGAAAGTAGTTGATGATATCAAAATAATCCTTAAAATTATGGCTGAAATCGATATAGGAAAATGCAATACCAACAACCTTTTCGTCCTGCGTTACCGCTTTATTTTCTGCCTCCAGAATTTGTTGGTACAGAAGATCAAATCCTTCTTTCTCCAGTTCCGCAAATATCTCTTCTTTATTCTTATAATAGAGATACAACGTACCGACACTCAATTCTGATAATTTCGCTATCTGATTAATGGTTGTCGCCTGTAGCCCTCTTTTAAACAAGAGAGTTCGCGCTGCATCAAGAATTTGTTCTTTTCTTGCAAGCTTCTCTCTTTCCCGTCTTTCAGATAATCCCATTATTTCATCAATCCAGCTTACATAGTAACTGCTGCCATAGCAGTGCCATGAAGACTATGACAGCAGTATAAAAATTTTATTCCATTACTGTTCTGCAACCAGTTTAATCTTTTCAACTTTGCTAACATCCTTCCCATAAAAGAATGATCCGATAAAAAAGATCACCCCGGCAAATATAAGGAACAGGGGAAGTGACAGCAATGCAGTTTGAATTCCATACGCATCTGATAGAAAACCTACGTATATTGGTCCCAATGCTGACCCTATCAGGTTCTGCACCACAACGCATATCGCGTAAGAAGAAGCCCGCAACCCGGGATGTACGACATCCTGCGTAACAGCAGCCGCGGCCGGAACAAATGCTACCACAGACAATCCCATCAACAGCAGAAAGATATACTGAACATTCCCCTCGAAAAACTTGAACCCGACAAAAAGAAACACTGCCGATGCAAGCGCTGAAATCGTGGAAACCAGCAGTCGGGCGCCTGATCTTTTCTTTGACCAGAGGTCTGCAATCAATCCACCAAGCGGGGCCCCAAACAGCGCTAACGCCATTACTATCCCTGCTTTCACGCCTGCCTGTGATTCAGAAAGATGATGAACACGATGAAAATACGTCGGCAGCCAGGTCATAAGAGAAGCGGTAACGAATGTCATCCCCGTAAAACCGATGTACGTCAAGATAAGTGAAGGTCTGTCCATAAACTCTTTGACGATATCACCTGCTTTCATTTTAACTCTTTCCTGGGAATTATTACTTTTTTCCACCGTCTTCACGAGCTCGACAGTTTTGTAGTCTTTTATGAAAAACACCAGAATTGATACAATAAAGCCAGGAATCGCAACAAGGCCAAACGCGTGCCGCCATCCCCAGTGTGTTGCAACAATACCTCCCACCGCGATACCCACCGCGCAGCCAAGAGGTATTGAAGCATTCCACAAACCCATCATTCGTGAACGTTTTTCCTCCGGATATAATCCAGAAATCATAGCAGTTCCACCCGGAGCATACCCTGCTTCTCCAATACCGATTGCTGTCCTTGCAGCAAACAAATGTCCAAACGTCCCCGCAAAGGCGCAGGCAGCAGTGGCGAAACTCCATAATATACCCATGATGCCAATTGATTTCTTCCTGCTCCAGCGATCAACCAGTATTGACGCCGGAAAAGTAAAAACCACAATTGACCAATATACAGCTGAAACGAGCATGCCGCACTGCGCATCGCTCAAACCCCAATCTGCTTTGATAAACGGG
>JAKQCH010000508.1 GCA_029573825.1 Spirochaetota bacterium
TCCATTGAAATGGAAACAGACAGAAAAAAGCGCGACTCACGTAAATATCTGCAAATCATCAGGGAACACCTTGACATCGACGAGGGAGACCAGCGGTCGACATTCAGACCATGGAGAGCAGCAGAAACCCTCACCGCACTCCATGAAGAAAGAATTAGTCTCGAGAGCGATATCACCCTCAGGGCCACCGCAGAACAGCTTCTGTATCAGATTGCCGCGTAAAAATGACATAGAGATGCCGCAGCCCTCGCCACTGCTGCGGCGTGCCCAACTGCAGATTTACGTTCATTTCATATTCCGAAATACTTCGTTCTAACAACAAGAAGTTCCGATGTTTCAAAAATTTCCGCGGCAGCCGGAATTGAAATCGCTATCCGATGAAACGCCATCACGCCAGAACCCTCTGCACACTGCTGCGTTCAGCCATTTCCAGGGCCGCGTCAATTTCCTCCCGCACCATGCCTGCGGCATGTTCCTTAAATTTTTGCAGAGCCACAACCGCCTCATGGCCTCCAATTTTTCCAAGGGCCCAGGCTGCCATCGCGCGAACACGATCATCTACATTTTTATCAAACGCGCGGATGAGGTCCTGGACATATCTGCGGTCAAGGCTGTTTCCCATCACACGCGCGACGTTCATTTTCCAGCGCCATATATCATTATATGACATGTAAAACATGTGAGGCCATATCCTGGATTCAAAATACTCCTTATCCATGTGAAGCAGCTTCGGAAGGTCAAAATCTTCAGCCTTCATCGCCGCCTTTTCATTCACCGGCAGCGCCTGCCCTGACCAGGGCGCATTGCGGGGACAGACATTCTGGCACCGGTCACACCCGTACACGTACATTCCCATCGGCTCCCTCAATTCCCGGGGAGTGAGGCCCTCACCGTAATATGTGAGATATGAAATACACTTCCGCGGATCGATCTTACAATTGCCCTGCAACGCCTTTGTAGGGCAGGCGGCAATACAGGCATTGCGACACCAGTCAGGACATCCAAGTTCCACCGTGGGAGTATCCGGCGCAAACTCATGATTAATTACCACTGCGACCGGGAGCACCCATGAACTTCCCCGCACCGCTCTCCCTGCGTAAAAGAGGCAGTTTTTCCCGAAAGTCCCAAGCCCCGCTCTCGCTGCCGCCACCCGGTGCGGGAGGTTGAAGGGAACCCTTGAATCAATGCCGTTATCCCGCAGAAAACCCCTGAAGGCTTTTATCCGTTTCGCGAGACCGTCCTTTGTGACCCTGTCATCATCAAGGTAGCACCTGCCGAAATTCTGTTCCATGGACGCCGGAAAGGCTTTTTGAAAATACCCCTCAAGGAGGACAATCACCGTTTTGGCACCATCCAGTATTGAAGCGGGGTCCGTACCGCTCAGTAACGCCAGACCGGCATCTTCCGCCCACCCGTAGTCATCCATCCTTTTTTCAAGTATTGCACGGTGATCAGCAAATGGCTCCGCCGTTGTAAATCCCACATCGACGAACCCGAGTTCAGCCGCTTTATCGATAACATCTTCCCTTGTAATCATATTTCCCCCGTTATTTATCCTTCGTAATCCGGCCATGACCACAACTCCCGGTTCAGGGACGAATCATTGCGGTAATTGATTTCACACAGTCTGTGAGATCCCGATCGCTTCCTGAAAGCTTCGACATCATCACGCCGCCTTCGAGAAGGGCCACAATATGCCTGGCAAGGACCTCCGTCTTAATATCTTCACGGACCTCTCCCGCCTCTTTCGCATTGTCAATCATCCCCGCAAGCATCACTGTCCATTCCCGGAACACATCGCGGATGAGATCCGAAAACCCCTCATGCTGCCCCCCAAGCTCAAGTGCGGTATTACCAAAGATGCACCCGCCCCTGAAATCTCTGCTCCTATGAAAGCTGACAATTGCATCGAGCAGACTTTCAAGCCGCCTGAAGGGAGTATCCCCGGTAATCCGGTCGCGGAGATACGCATTATACTGTCTCCGTGCCTCCCGAATTACCGCAAGCCCCAGTTCATCCTTACCGGAATAATGGAAATACAAGTTTCCTTTTTTCACACCGGTTGCTTCAACAATATCATTCATGCTTGTGGCGCAAAACCCTCCGGTATGAATGAGGTCCAGGGCACTCTGCACGATTTTTTCCTTTGTATCCATTCCTTTTGTTGCCATTGACACCCTCCTGTACCGACCGTATGGTACATTTTATGCAAACACCAAAAAACAGTCAACACAAAAAATCTTTACCGTGCGGCGACGATTTTCCCGCGCCAGTTCACCCCGAACAGCTTCGCGGTATGGACCGTACAGGCGCGTATCCGGTTTGCAAAGCTTTCTCCGCTCAGAAAACCCGATTTCAGCATCACCGTGCTCCGTATCCGCAGGGCATGCACTGAATACAGATAGTATCCCCTGGAACCCTCGGGAAAAAGAAAAGTTATCATGCGATATTCCCCTTTTGCGCTCACTTTCACACCATAGCGCGTAACAGGGGTCATGGTATAGTTTTTCGCAATAAACACACCATCAGAGTGATAGAGTTCCCCCCTGAAAGTAAGCCATCCAAGCCGGTTGTCCCTGACCCGGAAATACCCTGTCCGCGAAGGCGCAATCGCACCGGGACGGCTGTCACGGACTGCTGCTTCACTTCCCGGCGATACCACAGTAAAGGCTGAGAGTATAAAGGGCTGCATCGTCCTGTCGGTTACAGAATAGTATTTCATGCCGGAATACCGGGAATATGCAAGGAGAGAAATATACAGCGGCAGCTTCCCCGGGAAGGAGGGGATATAGGCCTTTTCCTCCGCAATCATTTCCCATCCCGTGATACCGGAGGTGTAGCGGGTAACGGGAACAGCAAATGGCCGTGCCGGTTTTTTCCCGCCATCCACGCCGCTTCCCTTTAAATATACCCGTGTGAGTATTTTCCCCTGCTTTACTGCGCTCCTTTCACCGTCAGAGAAAAAGTTGTGTAACTCGAGAGGCCCGGCGGCCACTATTCCCCGCTCAGCACAATTGAATACAACGCTGAGAACAATGGCGCAGATTACATTTTTCATACTCATAGTATTCCTTTTTCTCCCTCAGCGTTTTCCCGCAACCTCTTCCAGGTGACGGAGAATCTTCACCATCGCCAGAGTATCCATGCGGCAGTATTCCTTCAGGTTACGAATAATCTCCGCCCGCGTTCCGTCATGGTGCTCATGCCGGAGTTGTTCATAAGCATTCATCGCGGCATATCCGTCGCGTATCGCAAGGCTGTGGTAGCTGAGTTCCGGCACCAGCGCCGGAAGGACACTCTTTATCGAATACCGTCCCTTCATGGCGGGGCTATAATAATACCGGTTCCTGAAGGGTTCCATGAGGTCCCTCATCCTTCCTATACGTTCCTTTATCGCCCCCCCATACTCCGGAAAAACCTGCCCCAGATCACGGAGCCTCCCCTCTTCAAAGGACCTGTCGTACACCAGAATGTGCCCTTCTTTTTCCGTGTGAGCAAGAAGTGTCACAATGAATTCCCTCCTGAAATCGCCTTCCCCGGTCCCAAGGAACTCCCTGTGCTCCGGCTCAGCTCCCCTCTCCGGAAGGAAATGCAGGGAATACTGGAAAGGAACATGCTGGTACGGCCGGAGTCCGTCAAAGGGAGGGACTGCGGGCGTGGCGGATTCGAAATCCAGAAAATATAGCGGGTAGTCAAGTGTGTCGAGAAATGCCCCGAGCTTGCCACGGTCGATAAAGGACTTCCCGCTCCTGAAACACGACACCTGAAGGCGCTGCGCCGCGTTAAGACCTGCCCCCTCAGGGATGTCCCCCATGCTCTCGATTCCGCTCCGGTAGAGTTCAACCATCCTGCTTTTCGGCATGTGGGCCACATCAAATACCGTCCCTTCGGGTATTTTGCCCCAGCAATATCCCCTGAAATCACACATCACCGGAGCAAAGCAATGCACACCAATTCCGACCTCAGGCATTATGCGACCTTCAAGGACCTCCCGCTGCTCGCCGAGAGCATGCCGGACTGCTTCCTGCCTTTCGCGCACCTGCTCCCGCACAGAACGCTCGGAAAACAACGAACGCGCCATGACATCACCGTGACGCTGATACCTTCTGTTTATATGGATCAGGGACATTTCCTTCAAATCAATTCCCGCCTCAGTCATCACATGGTACTGCATGGCTGCATCCATAAGATGTTCCGGTGATATCCCCGCCGCGCTTTTCACCTCACAGGCGCGCCACGCCTTACCGTCACGAACAAGAATATCCGTCACGCAGAATGTCTTTTCATGGAGAAAGGCAGCCTCATACAGAACATCCGCCCCGCTTTCAATGTACTCTCTGGTTTTCGCAGCGGCAGCAGAAAAATTTTCGGGATTTTCCGGGGACACCTCGATTCCGCCGGGATAGAGCTGTCTCGCGAGGATGCCGGCCTCATTGCCCCGCATGAGTATTCCTCTGGTTCTTGTGTCAATCGGGTCACGCAGTTCTGGAAAATTTTTATGCAGATACAGCGATTTCAGGCACCTGATGCCCCGGAGGAATGTTGTTTTGGTCAGAAGTGTGCGCCGTGTTTCACTATTGCAGACAATTTCCTGACCATTTTCAGATAATAACGTGTTTCTAAACATTTTCTGCCTGATATTCCGGAAACATGCTGCATGTTCCAGGAAAAACAATTCACATAAATAATACTATCATTTACTGTGCCATAAGTCAGGAAAATTCATTGCCGAAATACCTGTCTTCTGCGTATATTACCATTAGCAGGGTGCACTATGGCAAGTATAATTATGATCCCGCACCGCACACAGAAATATAACGACAGTGCCGTCACCACAGCAAAGATTCAGTAAAGAGCAAAGTCTACGACAGCGGAGTATGGAAAATGGGGAAGATATATGATCTTGGGAAGATGAGAGAGCGCTCTGCAGAGTACAACATCCTCATTGAAGACACAAAGGAGGCACTGAAAGAGATGGGGGATGAACTCTTCGACATGGCAGTAAATCTCGCCCTGGAAATGGTATGGAAGGAATGGTCAGATGAACAGGCAGCAGGGACAGAAATCGTATTCACCGAAAACATGCTCCTTGAGTGCGGCGACAACAATGTGGCGACCCTCGTGAACCTCATCGAAACCATTGAGCAGACCATAAAAATGCTGAAACCATCGCAGCACTGATCTGACAAAATATTAATTATGTTTCCTTTTATCTATTGACTTTTTAAAAAAATTTGATAATCTGCCACGAACAACATTCGTCACCATGGAGGCTTCAATGAAAATAAGATATGCTGTATATATGATGATTATAGTGATGGCGGGACTCCCGGTTTTATCATGCGGGACCCGGACGCAATTCAATGTACCGGCAAAAATATCCTTCATCAGCGGATCGGTCCTGTTAAATGGAAAAGCGGCAGCACTCAATCAGAGAGTTCATTATGGCGATATAATAGAAACAAAAGAACAGTCCTTCTGCCAGATCATCATTGATACGAATAACGCAATCGCGATACAGAACAATACCGCCTTCGTGTTCAACGTCAAACATGGTGACGGTCTCCTTGAACTGAAACGGGGATATATCGGCGCCATTATAAAAAACCGCGAAAACATAAAAAATTTCCGCATTAAAACCCGTACTGTTACCGCTGCCGTTCGCGGGACATCACTGTTTGTTGGCGTCGAAAATCCCGAAACAACATACACCTGCGTCTGCAACGGCCGCATACACTTCCATCCAGAGGGTGATGCAACGTCTCACGAGGTCGCCGCAGCACACCATAAGGCTACCTATTACACGTTCAAAGACAACAGAATTGTCGCAACACCGGCAACGCTCCTGTATCATGATGATGCCGCCATGGAGAAAATCGCTGCATCTATCGGCGCGACAATTGACTGGACAAAAGTGCCGGAATAATCACCTCTCATTTTTTTCAGACAATCATGATGCATTTCCCCTGAAAGGAGTGCATCATGACTATACTGTCATAATCGAATAAAAAAATTTTTGAAAGACCGGCAATCTGTAATAAACTATATCTGTATTGAAACAACATTTCCGGATTATTTGGAAATTTCATCACATTACAATCCCGCGTGAAGGAAATCAGACAATGAACCAGGAGCAGGTCAAAGAAAAACTGCTGACTATCGACGGAAGTGTAACTGAATTTAATGTAGTTTTTTCCGGGAAAAAAAGCCGCAAAGTGGACGGGCTGTATCACCCTGACTCCTGCGAAATTCTCATTCACAACCACAATTTTGCCGATGATAACGCACTCATGTATACCGCGATTCATGAATTCGCTCACCACATCCAGTTTTCCCGTTCATCTGCACCGGTATCGTCAAAAGCCCACACCACGCAGTTTTACGACATCCTTCACCGGCTTCTCTTCGAGGCGGAACGGAAAGGGGTGTATCAGAATATTTTCAAATCGGACCCCCGTTTTGTTGCGCTCACGGGGAAAATTCAGGGAAGCTTTCTTACCGCCAACGGAAAGCTCATGAAAGAATTCGGCCAGATACTCATCGAAGCCCACACGCTGTGCCGTGAGACAGGCACAAGCTTTGAAGACTATCTTGACCGTGAACTGGGCCTGAACCGGACAACCGCTAAAACAATAATTAAAATGCACAGTATGGATATTAATCCTGAAATCGGATATGAGAATATGAAAACAGTCGCCTCCATCCGTGACCCCGAATTGGCGAAAATGGCCGAAGAGGCATTCGTGGAGGGGAGAAGCCCCGACATGGTAAAAGCCGAGTTTACCGCGCGGCCCCGGCCTGTACAGGCAGGTGATGTAATTGAACAGCTTATGTCAGAAAAGGAACGTATTGAAAAAACCCTGGAAAAATTAACCGCAAGGCTGGGGGAAATCGAGAGCCGGCTTCAGGACCTCAGCTTCGAACAATAATTAATCTTTAAACATTATGAAATTATTATATTCTGCAGGAAACAGTACATGTGCGCCACTTTTCATTCTTTCAACACATCACGATTTGGAAACTATTCCCGCCGCGGACTCTTACACGACCATAAGACCTAAAATTGTAAACTGAAAGATATATTATCATACATATTTTTATCATACTCAATAAACAAGGAATACAGCCATGATTGAAAACCTTTACTCTTTTTACAAATCCCGATGCGAACAGTACCGCGACTGCATTCTGTTTGACAACACCATCACCTACGGGAGGGCATTTGATCTTGCGATGTCCCGTGCGGCTTTTCTTCAGGAAAAAGGATACAGGACTGGTGATGTAATCGGAATACTCGCAGGAAGTTCCGCTGAATGGTGCATCACCTATATGTCGATCAATATCACAGGCGCCATTGTCCTTCCTCTTGATACGAACCTTCCTCCTGAAAGCTATGCTTCCATGTTAGAGAAGGTCAACGCACGGGCGGTATTTGTTTCAGATCAGTTTTCAGGGATAGCGAAAGGCACCGCATCATACAGCATTGACCTGAATAAATGTATGGGAGAGGCTTCATCCGTCGAACCCGCCCATGTCGGAGAGGACCACATTGCATCTCTCGTGTTCACATCGGGGACGACAGGCAACCCGAAAATTGTCACCCTGTCCCACCGCAACATTTTCAGGACCGCCATCAGCACATCGGAATACCTTGAACTGGGCCCCGGCGACATGAATCTCTGCATTCTTCCGCTTTTCCATGTATACGCCCTTGATGCCAATTTTATCGGGCCCTTTGCCGCGGGGGGGGCCCTTGTTTTCCAGCCGTCACTCAAAGGGCCGGACATTATGCAGAGCCTCGCAGAAAACCCGATTACGATATTCCCTGCCGCACCGCAGCTGTGGGAGCTGTTCGCGGACGGCATCATCAACCGTGTCAGATCACAGTCTAAAATCAAATACCGGCTGTTCATGTTTTTTCTACAAACCGCCCCTTTCCTGAAATCCGCAGGTATGGGATTTCTGGTGAGAAAGATTTTTAGTCCTGTTCACGATATCTTCGGACGCTCCCACCGTTTTTTTATTAGCGGCGGGGCCCCTTTGAAAAAGAAGTATATCCGGTATTACCGGAACATGGGATTTACCCTCATCGAGGGATACGGCCTGACCGAGACAACAGGACCCATCACGCTCCCCGATTATAAAAAAAATGTCCCCGGCTCAGTGGGTAAACCCACACCGGGAAATTTCGTGAAAATAAAAAATGTCAACAGAGACGGCATCGGAGAGGTCTGGCTCGGCGGCGACTCGGTGATGGCCGGATATTATCAGAACGACAGTGCGAATCGCGAGGCATTTGACAGTGACAGGTTTTTCAACACCGGAGATCTCGGGCGCCTTGACAAAAAGGGCAACCTCTTTCTCACCGGGCGCTCGAAAAATGTCATCGTACTTGATTCCGGAAAAAACGTATACCCTGAAGAACTCGAATCCTACTACAAGCAGTCCGACCTCATACAGGAAATTGCCGTCTTCGGGAAAACTGTGGATGGCCGTGAAACGGCCTATGCTGTCATTGTCCCGGCGGTAAAATCCCCGGAAAGCTTCACCGCGGTCCGTGATGAAATTCAGCGTCTCAACAGAGGCCTTCCCGGATATAAAACAATATCAGGGTTCGCAATATCATTTGACACCCTTCCCGTCAACTCGACCAGAAAGGTGCTCTACAGTGAGGTAATAAAAAATCTGGACTCCGGGATGTATCAGGTCCGGGATGATGAACGGCCTGTTCTCTCACAGACTCTTACGGCAGTATCCCAGAAGGAGGAAATAATAATAAGCGCATTACAATCAAAGCTCGGGAGGGAGGTGCTGTACGCCAACCAGACATTCAGCGACTTTGAGCTTGATTCCCTGGGCCTCATAGATCTGATCGTGTACCTGGAACAAAAAGTGGGTGTCGATATTAATTCCGCCTCTGTAATGAAACTCCAGACCATTCAGGAGCTTGTCCAGTACATTGCGACATGTGAAGAATCGACAGGAGTTTCCCTTGAGGAAAGAATATTTAAGGGAGATATCACCACACAGCCCCATAGAATTTTCAATCCGCTCCACCATATCATTCTGACCGTTTTCAGCATTATATCGAAAATGCTATGGGGACTCCGGACAGAACACAGGGAGCGCATGGTATTTGACAACAATATCATCGTCGCGAACCATCAGTCCTATCTTGACATCGTGTGGGTCGCATCAGAGCTTCCGGCCAGATACCGGAAGGACATTTACGCGACGGGCAAGAAAAAGCTCTCCTTCCTGAAATTCATCTTTCCGATTTTCCCGGTAATCTTCATCGAAGAGGAGAACACCCTTCCCTCTCTGAAAGCGGGCGCCGATATCCTCCGCCTTGGGAAGTCCCTCATTATTTTTCCCGAAGGTACACGAAGCAGAACAGGTGAAGTTGATACATTTAAAACAGGTGCGGCGTATCTTTCAAAAAACCTGAATAAAAAAATAATTCCCATTTCCATCAGCGGAGCCTATGATATCTATCCTCCCCACAGGATATTTCCGAAAATTTTTACCGGGAACCGGGGGAAGCTGACCATCGGGGAGATAATCAACCCGGAAGATTATTCAACCATTGAGGAACTCAACAACGCGATTCGCGCTTCAGTGGAAAAGAACATAGACCGCACAATCAACAACAAATAACAGGAGACCACTATGGAACCGATGCGAGCGATATCACCGGCAGCACTGACTGAAAATACTTTCCGATTAATCGGTACCGACTGGATGCTTGTGACAGCCGGCGCAAAAAACTCTTTCAACACCATGACTGCATCATGGGGCGGTCTCGGATTTTTATGGAACCGCAATGTGAGTTTTATATTTGTCCGCCCCCAGCGTCACACCTACAGCTTTCTTGAACGGCACGACATCTTCACGCTTTCTTTTTTCGATGAAACATACCGCAACGTATTACAATACTGCGGATCGAAATCGGGAAAGGACGTCGATAAAGTTTCTGAAACAAAAATAACACCTGCTGAAACCGGACAGGGCGGCATTTATTTTTCCGAAGCGCGCCTCATGCTGGAATGCAGAAAAATTTACTACCAGGACATCATCCCGGAAAACTTTCTGGACCAAAAAATTGCTGACAATTATTCCCTGCAGGATTATCATCGCATGTATATCGGAGAAATAGTAACCTGTCTTTCACGATGAGCATACAAAAATAATTCGCAGGGGGCGCAGGGGTTTCCCGGACCTGAACCATTGATGGCATCACTATCGCGATATAAAATCACCGTTGTCCTGTCACTGATTTTCGCCCTTGTCATCACTGTCTTCGTTGACGCGCTTCTGGTGGCGTCTTTTTTATTACAGCACGAACCGGGAATTGTATCATTCAGCATCTTCTCAATTATATCCATTGCGGTATATATTTTTTCCTTCCTGTTTCTGATCCGCAAGTATACCAGAAGGAAAAAAATTCTCTCCCGCCCGTTTCCGGCAGAATGGGAGTCGATGCTGAAGGACAATATTGTGTACTATAACATACTGAATAATGAGGAGCAGGAACAGTTCAGACGCAGGGTCCAGGTATTTCTCGGGGAAAAAATAATTACCGGCATTCACACCGATGTCGATTTACTAACACGGATACTTATCGCCGCAAGTGCGGTAATTCCCGTCTTCCGCTTTCCCGAATGGGAATATGACAGACTGGGAGAAATTCTTGTGTACCCGTCAAATTTCAATGACGAGTACCAGTTTTCAGGCAGACATACTGACATCCTCGGCATGGTTGTTACCAATTCTTCCACAATGATAATTTCCAAACCCGCGCTTCATGAGGGTTTCCGCAACAGTACCAGCGGATCGAATGTCGGGATACATGAATTCATCCACAAAATCGATGAAGAGGACGGCAGCATTGACGGCATTCCCGCCCTTCTCGCTGATCCCAAAACAGTTTCCCGATGGAAGGAAATAATTGATGCCGAATCATCCCGAATCGAAAACGGCACCTCCGATATTAATCCTTATGCCCTTTCCAATGATGCCGAATTCTTTGCCGTGGTCAGTGAATACTTTTTCGAAAAACCGGAGGAAATGTCACAGCGGCATCCGGAATTGTATAAGATTCTAACGAAAATATTCCGTCAGAATACAAGGAGTCTCCTCAAGTCAGCGGTGAGGACAATGGTAAAACCCGGCGGCAAAAAAATCCTCCGCAATGCACCCTGTCCCTGCGGAAGCGGAAAAAAATATAAAAAATGCTGTCAGGAAAAACGGAAACATGCCAGCTGATATTCATACTGAACGCTGCTGCTGGATATACATTCTGGAATGTGAAAACAATACCCTGTATACCGGCTACACAACGGATATCATCAAACGGTACCGGTCCCACCTCGCGGGGAAGGTCAAGTACACCAGGGGATTTAAGCCCCGGAAGATTGCCCAGTGCTGGCGGCTCCTTGACACGAAGGGAACCGCGATGAAAATTGAACATTATATAAAAAAACTGGATCGCCGAGGCAAATTGGAGCTGATAATCAACCCCGGTACATTACAGCTCCTTGCGTCAGAACATCTAGGTTCCGACATCAATGTAGTCCCTGAAAATCCCGCCCTCATCGAAAAGGCTTTTTTTGACAAGGATGCAGTATAGCCGGATAAACAACATACCCGGCAGCAGTTCCGTTGGAATAATTTTTTATTACCGGAAACAGGAGCACGTCACGCATGAGAACAAAGGGAATCATTTTCGACCTTGATGGAACACTGATCGACACCATCGGCGATCTGACAGCTTCCGTCAATGCAGTATTTTCTTCACTGGCACTTCCTGAACTTTCAGATGAAAGGATGAAGCAGGTAATAGGAGACGGCATTGACAGCCTCATCCGCAGTTTACTTCCCTCCCGGTTCACTGAAGAAACTGAAATAACAGGGATTGTCAACTCCGTGCGGCAGGAATACAGCACCCGCTGGAAAAACACCTCAGTTCCCTATCCCGGCATACCGGAACTTCTGGACGCATTGACCCGCCGGGGCATCCTGATGTCGGTCCTTTCGAACAAGCCCGATGAATTCACAGGAATAATGATACAGGCCGTATTACCGCAATGGCATTTTGAAGCGGTCCGGGGTTCATTCCCCGATGTGCCCAGAAAACCGGACCCCTCATCCGCACTCGCAATCGCAGGCATAATGCAGCTTGATCCCGGTGAAATAATGCTCCTGGGAGACAGCGGCAGCGACATGGAAACGGCAGTACGCGCCGGCATGACTGCGGCAGGGGTGTCCTGGGGATACAGAAGCCGGGAGGAACTATCAGGAAAAGGCGCGGAAATTATATTCGAAAAGCCGGGAGATATTGTTCCCTATATTCTACAATGCATAATATAACGCCATTATCCGTATCAGCAATTACAGAGAGGCACGCTACTCCCCGTCACGGTAATACAGGTTCACATCAAACCCGCCAAAACCGGAATCGAATGACAGGTTGATCGCGTCATACAGCATGCGCATGGTTTTCGTATCATCATTATATTCCGGTGCCGAAAGCCGCACATCCATGTTGTCAAACTGCAGCTGGTTGGCGAAGGTACCCGTTACAAGATTCGCGATCTCTCCCGCCACTTCCTCATGGTGTTTCTTTAAGGAACGGGAAGCAGAACCCTTAAAAAAGAATTTGGTGATATCATTTAAAGTTTGGGCGGGAAAACTGATTATCAGCTCGCCTTTTATACTTCCGTCAATCTCAATGGACACCCTGGGATCACCATTCCGGGCCTGGGATTCCAGTATTTCCTTAATTGACGGGTCTTTCAGGAAATTTTTAAATATATGGTTTACCGACCGGATAACCAGTTTCGAGTATTTGTTGTAATCCTTCATTCCGGAAACAACCCTTCAGGTAATTTTTTTTATTCTGCAGTGCAAGGAGGCAATCCCGCCCCCTCATCATACATATCAGAATTTATGAAATATTACGTGAGACATAACACAAAAGGCAAGTAAAATTTTTTGAAGGAATAAGATTTTCCCCGCAGTATCAAAATTTATCAGCCCGGAACAACTACGGCACCCTGATCTCTGCCGCTATTCATCGACCTTAAAACGCCTTACAATATCCATCATTACTTCAGACTGTGACGACAATTCCTCCGATGCCGCGGCAAGTTCCTCAGATCCGCTCGCCACGGACTGTGTAACATTGTTGATCTGCTCTATTGCCCTGATTATTTCATTGCTGGAGAGACTCTGTTCCTCCATCATGATGGATATTTCCTCAGACATTTTGTTCACCTGGAGCACCTCTTCGGTAACCCGCTGTCCCATCCCGTTCAGGTCCACGGTGGATTTCGCGATATCCTCCATCAGGTTCGCGGTATTTTTCACGTTGTCAATGATCTTCCTGAGACTGTCAGCAGTCCTCTCAACCAGTCGGGAACCGGCATCAACCTTGCTGTTCGTTTCCAGGATCAGTTTGTTTATTTCCTTTGAACTTTGCGCCGTCTGATCAGCCAGTTTCGATATTTCCTCAGCGACAACAGCAAAACCTCTCCCGTGGTCACCGGCACGGGCGGCCTCAATTGACGCGTTGAGCGACAGCAGGTTGATCTGGTCCGAGATATCAGTGATAATTGTGACAATTTCCGTAATTTTATTGGAGCTGTTCGATATCTCCCGCATACTTTCAACAGTGCTCACCAGAACCTGCTCCCCTTCTTTCGCGTAATTGTGTGTTTCATCTGCCATGTGATTGGCGTCCTGGGCATTCTGGTTGATATTATTGATGGAGGTTGCGAGGTACTCCATGGATGAACGGGTGGAATCAGCCTTACTTGCCTGATTTTTCGCGTTGTCTGATACAGAATCGATTGTAGCCTTGATCTGCTCCATCCCGGAAGAAGTTTCTTCAATTGACGCCGCCTGGTCCTGCGCCACATTGGCAAGGTTCTGGCTGGAGTTTGTCATTTCAAGTGATGACGATGAAACATGGTGTGCCGACTCCTTGATTGACAGGACCATTGATCGCAGCTGGTCAATGAAACTGTTAAACAGCGACGCCACCTCACCGACTTCGTCCCGGCGGAGAACATCAATCTTTCTGGTAAGATCCCCGGCGCCTTTGTTTATTTCATCGAGTGATTTTTTTATGCTGTCCAGTGGATCGAGGCCTTTCTTGACAACAAGGCGTATTACAACAACTGATATCAGAATAATAAAAATATTTATCAGCAGCATTTTAGCAAAGATCCATCTTCTCTGGCTGAAAAACTCACGCACCGGCATAATTACTTCAAAGGCACCGTGTATCTCACCGGCCTTCCAGCCCTCCATCCTCATCCCTGTGGGGTCAGTGCCGTTTTTTCTCCCCCAGAGCGCGTATGATGTTGCGGGATCGCCATGACAGATCAGGCAGTCCTTTGTCAGCTTTATCGCCCTGAAATACCTGATCTCCTCCCTGTCATAATCAAAATAACTGTGTTCATCAAGGTTGTGCGCTTTTAATTTTTCCAGCACCTTGAGTTCATTCGGATCAGGAGCATTTTTAGGATTACGGGGTGATATTTTCGGAACCCTGAAAATATAGCCCAGTGTTTCCGCTTTTTTTGCCATCGTCGCGATAGAAGAAAACACAGGTACGGTATAAACAAATTTTCCTTTCACATCCTCGAGAAGTGAGGCTTTATCATAAATATTTCTTCCCCAGTTGTCCGACATGTATTCACGCATCGCCTCGCCCATAATGCAGATCGAGCGCGCCTTGGTCACCATGGCAAGATTGAAATCCTGGGCGTGCCGTGAAAGGTAGAGGGTATTGGTTGCAAACCAGCTGAAGAAAAGCACAATTACCGTGCCGGTAATTACTTTTTTCTTAATATTGAGATTCCTGAATCCGGAAATTAATTTTCTGATCATTTAATTTTTCCTTAATCCGGTGAAATTCGCCCGGGCGGGCGGACTTTCTGCGTACCTGAAAGCATGGCGGGCATAGACCCTGACAGTTATAATCTGTCTCACTTCCAGATAAATTCAAGCATATTATACGCTATTTTCCACAAAAACATATCATATAAAAAAGGAAGTCCCCCGCCAGCGAAAAAGGCGAAAAACTTCCTTTCCAGAAACATCCACACTGCCGGACTATCAGACACCGGCACTAACAACGGGACTATGAAATAATATCTTCCATTTTAACATTGTCCTTTATGAGATTCTTCAGGACATCAAATTTTGCAGTGCTTCGCAATGAAACAAGGGGCTCAAGGCTCTCCACCTTCTTTGCCGTCTGATAAGTATCAGTGGTTACCAGAAGAAGCGGTATGTTTTTCTCTGTTGCGGCAGCAATAATATTTGAATGAGGAACAAAATTGTTTGTCAGTATCACCGCTGCGGTATCTCCGTCGAGGGAAGCCATAATGAGGTCTGTCCTGTCACCGCTTACGATAACCAGTTTCTTCTCAGCGCTCATGATAGGATGACGGAATGCTTCATCCGTAAGGATTGACCCGACAAATATATTCATAATTTCATTATTCATGCCGCTTTCCCCCGCAAGCACCTTCGCGAGAAGCCATTCCGCAAGATAGTCGACGGTGAAATATGTCAATTCCGGTTTAAATGGAACAACACCAAGCACTTTTATCCCCTTCGCTTCGATATCGGGCAGATACGTGCTCTTGAAATCATCAAGGTCGTGGACCTTATTGATAATAATACCCTTAAATTTTACATTTTCCTTTGCCACATATTCATTGATGAAATCAACTTCATCATGAATTGTGTCGTCATCACCGGCAACGATGAAAACAAGTTCCGCATCAAGCTGTCTGGCCATTGAAAACGTATCAAGGTTCACGGAACCGCCGTAAATGACATCCTTTCCTGCCTCAATTAATAGTACTTCTGATCCGCCTCCGAGATTTTCTGCAACTTCTTCAAGTTTTTTCTTCAGCGTTTCTTCGTTATACGTATACTTCATCTTGGAGTGGTCAAATCCGATGGTGATATCGTCATGGACCTCTTCGAGTTTAAGCATGTTCGCAATAAGGGCTGCATCGTAATCCCATAAACGCTTGCGACGGTAAATAAGTCTGTCGCCAAAAGGCTTCATGTAACTAACTTTTTTATCTAACGCATTAATAACGCCGACGATTGTGCTGGTCTTGCCAGCATTAGGATGAATAGAACCGAATACAATTTTCTTCATCACTTCACTCCTTTAGTTTGATGTCAGTAACACTCTCACATCGAGAGCCTTAATACCTTTTCCCTGGTCATAGACCATTAACGGGTTAATCTCAATATCCTTGATAACACTGCACTGCCGGATCAGGGACCCCAGTTTAATAATTGTCTGCAGCACACCATCGATGTCCTTCCTCTCCTCTCCCCGTACACCCAAAAGCAAAGGATAGGATTTAATCTCCTTAATCATATCCATCGCGATTTTCTTGTTAAGCGGAAGCGCTCTGAAGGAGACATCCTTGATAATCTCAACGTAGATACCTCCCAGGCCGCACATAATGACTGGTCCGAAAAAATTGTCCTTTCGGGCCCCGATAATCAATTCCACTCCTGATCCCGCCATTTCAGAGATTTCAACCCCTTCGATATGTGCATCAGGATGCGCTGCTTTACAATTCTGAATTATTGCCTGATACGCGTCAATTATTTCATTCTTGCTCTGCAGGTCAAGCGCAACACCGCCGCAATCGCTTTTATGATGCACGTCTTTTGAAATAATTTTCATAACAACAGGATAACCGATATTTTCCGCCGCCACCACCGCCTCAACGAGGTTGTGCGCCACAACACTTTCCGGTGTGCTGATCCCGATTGCGCCCAAAAGATTCCTCGCCTCATACGCCAGAAGAAAGGACCTCCCCTCACGCACCGCAGCGCCGATTATTTCGTTCACCGCGTTACTGTTTATTTCAATCTCGTCAATTTCTTTTGAGTAATCTTTCAGATACCGGTAATAAGAGTAGCCGGTACCGAAACATGACACTGCCTCATAGACATTGTCGAATGCGTGGATCCTGTTTTTGCGGAGGATTTCCAGACTTCTGTGAGCCTGTATCCCGCCAAAAAGCGCAAAAACGATGGGTTTGTTCGCCATCCGGAATTTCATTATGCTTTTCTGTATCATTGAACTCAACTGCTCAGGCGACATAACCTCGGACTCGCAGTACAGCGCTATGACAGAATGTATATCTTCATTGGTGAGTGCCGCATTCAGTGCATTTTCATAGTCTACCGCATTTGCCTGTCCGGTGATATCAATGGGATTTTTCACGGAACCGAATTCCGGCACCACCGGAGAAAACACTGACTTCAGCACTCTGGCATTATCATAGAGCTTGACTTCATACTTTTCGCACGCATCAGTCGCGAGAACGCCGATGCCGCCGCCGTTTGTAATGATAACAGCGTTCTCTCCCCTGGGCAGGGAG
>JAKQCH010000087.1 GCA_029573825.1 Spirochaetota bacterium
GCCAGCCCGGTTGATACCGCGCTTTTTAAACAGGAGCTTGCCCACCTGATGACCATTGCCGATCCGGGCATTGTGCCGGTTTTATCCCATCAGTTTACTGATACAACAATCCGCATTTTTTCTGAAGATTATTCCGATATCCCCCTCGTGGAGTATATGCGGGAGCGAATTCTTACAACAGGTGATTTTCTTAACATTGCCCTTCAGATCGCTGAAACGGCAGCACGGCTTCATAAAAAATGGGTTGTTCATAAAAATCTTTCCCCTTACACTATTGTCATTGACCCCGGCACAAAAAAAATCCGCTTTACCTGTTTCGGGCTTATCAATCGGATAACACAGCCCCTTAATAATATTCACACCTCCTCTGTTATCCGGGAAATGCTGCCTTACATTTCTCCCGAGCAAACAGAGCGGCTGAACCGTTCCATTGACTACCGGTCTGACCTGTACTCAATCGGGGCGGTATTATATGAGCTCCTTACGGGGAAGCCCCCGTTTACATCAGATGACCCCCTTGAAATAATCCATTTTCACATTGCACGGACCCCGCGTGCACCTTCAGAAATAGTACCCTCTGTTGATCCAATGATTTCCGGGATTGTGATGAAGCTCCTGGAAAAATCTGCAGAACAGCGCTATCAGAACGGTTTTGGTCTTGTATCCGACCTTCACCAATGCCAGCAGTCTCTATATCGAAATGGTACTATTACAAGTTTCACGCTCGGCGCCAGGGATACCTCTCTTACCTTCATCATGCCGCACCTCGTAATTGGACGGGAACGGGAAATAAATTTTATTCTTTCCTCTTTTGAAAGAGTATGCCGTGGAACAAATGAGATGCTCCTTGTTAAGGGAGAGCCGGGAATTGGAAAATCAGCGATTATATCCGAAATACAATATCCAGTTGTTCTTAAACGAGCATTTTTTATTTACGGGAAACATGATCAATTCAGAAAAGATGTTCCCTACATGGCAATTATTCAGGCATGCACCATGCTTGTGAAATATCTTCTCGCGGAGAATGCTGAAACGCTTGATAATCGCCGGGAGAATATTCTTGTAGCTCTTGGCCGGAATGCAAAAGTAATTACAAACGTAATTCCTGAACTTGAGCTTATCATTGGAAAACAGCCTGAAGTACCGGAGCTGCCCCCTGAAGAATCACAAAACCGTTTCACCATGCTTTTTAAAAAGTTTATCAGCCTGTTCATGAAACCGGAACATCCCGTAGTGCTGTTCATTGACGATCTTCAATGGGTCGATTCCGCAACTCTTAAACTGTTGACAGATATTATCACCGACATTGAAATCCGTTTTTTCTTTTTGATCGGAGCGTATCGGGACAGAGAAGTTACCGCATCCCATCCGCTGCTTCCTGCCCTCGATAAAATTTCCCGATCCGGCATAGCGGTGAACACATTTTCCCTTGATCCACTTAACAGCAGCAATGTGAATAGCCTTATATCACATTTCCTCCGTTCCGATGAAACAACTACCCGAACCCTCGGGGCCCTTATTCACCGTAAAACAAACGGCAATCCGTTTTTTGTGCTGCAGTTTCTCCAGAGTCTCTATGAGGAAAACCTTCTGGAACTGGACCCGGAACGGGGATGGATATGGGACATTGACAGAATCAGGGGTAAACAGGCTACTGATAATGTGGGCGATCTCATGTCGTCAAAAATTGCCCGGCTTTCCCCGGAAATGAAATCTGTTCTCGAAACTGGCGCGTGCATTGGTAACAGATTTTCATTGGACATGATTACCTCCTTACATAAAATCCCAATAGATGAAACGCTTTCACTTCTGAATGCAGCGGTTGAGGAAGGACTGATAATAATGTTCGGAACCGGCTGCAGCTTTCAGCATGACAATATTCTTGAAGCGCTTTATTCACGCATACCCGAAGAAAGGAAACAATCCCTGCATTACATGATTGGGCATTATGTTCTTGAACACAGCGACAGTGAGTCTATTAATGACCAGATACTGTATATCACCGACAATCTGAATATCGGGATGCAAAACCTTCAGGATCAGTCAGACCGTCACCGTCTTGCTGAACTTAATCTTATGGCCTGCGGCAAAGCAAAATCTTCCGCAGCTTTTGAAGCAGCGCTCCGTTATGCGCGTTCCGGAGTATCTCTTATACATGAAACAGGCTGGAAGGAACACTATACCCTCACCTATAATCTTTTCATAAGCCTCGCAGAATCCCTGCACCTGAATGGGATATTTATTGAGTCTGAAAATATCTTTAATACAATTATTGAACATGTGGAATCAACTGATGAAAAGGCATCGGTGTACTCAAAAAAATCACGTCTCTTCATCACCATGGGAAAGCACTCCCGGGCTGTTGCAGAAGCAATACGGGGCCTCTCTCTGTATGGCGTCACCATACCCCCCTCTCCGGTAAAAGCCCGGATTGTCTTTGAACTGATAAAGGCCCGCTGGAACAGCAGAAAGTTGTCTCCCCATTCGGTCACTCCTCTTCCCGAACTTACCAATAAAAAAACACTAATGATACTGCAGCTCCTCACTGATATCTGTGAATCTACCTATTTCGTGGACCAGAAACTCCTTGCCTTCGCATCCCTTAAAATTTTCAATATCTCCCTGAAAAGCGGCAACTCTTCATTTTCTCCATTTTCCTATATACTCTACGCGACAATATTAATCATACAGTTTGGCAATTTCAAAAGAGGTCTGGAAATTGGAAATATCGCTCTTGCGCTCAATAATACATTTCATGCCCCCCGGTTTTTCTATAAAGTTTTATCAATTTACAGCCTGTTTTTAAACAGATGGAAGAATCATGTTTCAACTGATCTCGATTATCTTTACAGTTCCTTTGAGTATTCCCAGGAAGCAGGTGATTTCAGTTTTGCTTCATATATTGCAAGCTGGATTATCTGGACAAAATTTGTTACCGGTGAAAAAACCACCGTACTGTTAAAGGAATGTAACAGACTGCTCGCATTTCTTGAAAAATACCGGAGCGGTAATGAATTTATTGTATACCCGGCCATCGGACGCCTTCTCAAATGGCAGGGGAAACACCAGGAATCATCTGATTTCTCTTACGGGAGCTTTAATGAAGCGGTGTTTACCAAAATTTCGAACAAAACTCTGCTCTTTTCATTTTATCTCCAGAAACTGCAGCACAATTATCTCTTCGAGAAATACCGGGAAGCACTGGACGTTTCAAAAAGCATGAAACATATTTTATCAGGAGCGTCAGGTATTGCTATTCTTCATGAATATTATTTCTACACTGCCCTCACTATTACCGCACTGTACCGCACTGCCGGACCTGCCGCACGAAAACGTTTCCGGATCACTTTAAAGAAAATCCGTAATAAGTTCAAATTGTGGAATACCATAAATCACATAAATTTTGATCACAAACTCAGCCTTATAAACGCTGAAATGAAACAAATATTCAGCAATGACACTGAAGCGGTTGCATTGTATCATAATGCAATCCAGCAATCATACGATGAAAAGTTTCCCTTCAATGAAGCCCTTGCAAATGAACTCGCAGGGAAATATTTTCACCGGAAGGGTTATTATCAGATATCACAGAGTTTTATCAACCGCTCCCGTGTTCTGTACCGTTCTCTCGAGATGACTGCCAAAGTTGCTCAACTTGATTCGTCATATTATCCAGTCATACACCACACTGATAACTATACGGAATCAGTGACATCTCAGCAAAAGGCCGCTCCTAATTCTCTTGTGCCGCTCCAGTCTGTCGATTTTATCTCTTTTCTAAAAGCAGCACGAGCCCTTTCAGGAGAAATTGTACTGGAGAACCTCCTGATAACCATGATGAAAATCGCGATTGAAAACGCCGGGGCGCAAAAAGGAGTGCTCCTGTTTAATGAAAATGGGCAGTTTACCATTGAAGCACGGGGTGATGTTGACAGCACCGGGATTACAGTATTTCAGTCCACACCTCTTGAACGGTTCTCTGAAATACCAAAATCATTAATTCACTATGTCTCCCGGACGAAGGAAAGTATAATTCTCAGCAACGCCAGCATAGAAAGCATGTTCAGGGATGACCCCTACATTCAAAAGCAGAATTCTCTGTCAATTCTCTGTATTCCCCTTCTGCGTCAGACTGAACTGACCGGGATAATTTATCTTGAGAACAATCTCACCCCCTACGCGTTCCCTCCAGAGCGTATTGAACTGATGAACCTCATTGCGTCGCAGGCTGCGATATCTCTCGAAAATGCAGTTCTTTTTGAAAAAACCAGAAATGCAGAACAGCGACTGCAGCGCCAGTTCGAGGAAATACAGAGTCAGTATGAGGAAATGGAAGCAATAAATGAAGAGCTCGAAAACACTTCCCGTGATCTCGAGCAGGCAAATGATGAGCTTACAATTTTCAAAAAATTTGTGGAAAACTCAGGCCAGGGATTTGCCATGGCCGATTTCAATAAAAAAATCACCTATGCAAACCCGGCATTGTGCAGGATTCTTCATGTCGATTCAACGGATACAATAATTGGAGATAATGCCCTCGACTTTTACCCTGACGACGAAAAAGAAAAAACTGTGTTTAAAGTCATTGAAACGGTTTTACGCGAGGAACAATGGACCGGAGAACTTATGGTTCTTGTACCTGACGGTTCCCTTGTGCCCACAATACAGAACATATTTCTTATCCGTGACAATGCAGGGAATCCTCAGTTTATTTCAACAATCGTAACAGATATTACTGACAGAAAAAAAGCTGAAATTGAACTGAAAAATACACGTAATTATCTCAATAATGTTTTTAACTCAATACCTTCACTTCTCATTGCGGTAAACAGCAATGGAGAAATTATGCAGTTTAACACTGCCGCTGAAAACTACACCGGTATTTCTGCTCAGAATGCCATGACAAAACCATTCGGACAAATTCTGCCCTTTCTGGAAAAATACTCCGGACAGATCAAAACCGTGCTTTCCACCCAATCCTCTGTTATTTTACCCCGTGAAGCAATGCTTCTTGAGAAAAAAAAGTATTTCAATATATCAGTTTCACCTCTTCTCTTTCAGGGAGAAAACGGTGCGGTCATTCAGGTTGATGATATTACTTCAACAGTGATGATTGAGGAAATGATGGCCCAGACAGAAAAAATGCTCTCAATCGGCGGCCTTGCCGCGGGAATGGCCCATGAAATAAATAATCCCCTTGGGGGCATCATGATGTCTGCACAAAACATTATACGCCGTATATCGCCGGATTTACCTAAAAATATTGAAGCTGCCCGCGAAGCCGGCATCAGCCTGGACCGGCTGCATGACTATTTTCAAAAACGCGAGATTGACGCAATGATTCAGGGAATCCGGCAGATGTGTACCCGCGCCTCCCATATTGTAAAAAACATGCTGGATTTCAGCAGACAGAGCAAGGCGGTAAAAGAACATGTCGACATACGCTTTCTTGTTGAACAGGCGCTGGAACTCGCTGCACATGATTATGATCTGAAAAAAAAATACGATTTCAGAAATATTACTATATGCCGTCAATTCGAAGATAACCTCCCCACGGTCCAGTGCATACCCACAGAAATAGAACAGGTCATTTTAAATCTTTTAAAAAATGCGACACAGGCGATGCGGGAAATCAAACGACCGGGATATGTCCCGGAAATTCTAATCAGGCTTTATAAACAGGAGAAAGCGGTATATATTGAAGTTGAAGATAACGGACCGGGAATTGATGAGGATAAAAAACGCAGGATATTCGAGCCATTCTTTACCACCAAGGAAGTTGGCATCGGAACAGGGCTGGGCCTTTCTGTATCATATAATATCATCACCAACAATCACCACGGAACAATCTCCGTAGAGTCCATCCCCGGAAACGGAGCACGGTTCACAATATCACTCCCCGTGGAAAACTGAAACAGCGCTTCATGCCGCTGCGTCACTGCTTCAGATCAGAATAAAATATTCTCGAAACCACCCCGCTTCACATCGCGGAGAAATTTTCTCTTCCAGTTGTTTCCGAGAAATGTTTCAGCAAAATATACTACCATCGGTTTCACCGTGACAGGTATCCTGCTCCGCATCTTCGACAGGCCCTGATAACAGCTCGGACACGTTGTCAGAAGCAAGGTATTTTTCCCGTTTATCATCGGAGCAATATCAGTTACTTTCCGGGTTCGCAGTGAATTTGACAACAACGGTGTAGAGAGGGCAAGGGTGCCTCCCTCTCCGCAGCAATAAGGAACCAGTTCCGGTGTTGCCCCCACCACGGAATGGAGTGTAGTCTCATATCCATAGTGCTTCAGGGGAGTATGACAGGGTTCATGGTACAGCACCCTCGTATCAACCGCCCGGTCCGACTGATACATTTTATTGTGAACAATATACTCATTGATATCCATCAATTCCGCTTCCGGAAAAATGGAGTCCAGCTCATATTCTTCAAGCATCTCATAACAGGTTCCGCATGACACGATTATTTTATCAATATCCATGTAGCCGATGATATCGGCCATCTTGTGGAACACAACACGGTTTTCATAACTTTTCATTTCCGCCAGTTCCGTCTTTCCATTGGCACGAAGAGGATATCCGCAGCATAAATATTCAGGC
>JAKQCH010000108.1 GCA_029573825.1 Spirochaetota bacterium
TTGAATTTCCGCCGCCTGAACAAACTCCGTTAATTCTGAAACGGCCCCGTTGAGAGAATAACTCGCGGGACTGTATTTGTAACGGCTGTCCACAGTGCTCATTGATCCAAGGCCGAGAAAACTGATATACACGCTTCCCATAGGTTACTCCCGCTATCCGTATGTACGATAATGTCTGAACCGCACATGACGAAACCTGTGCGTGTTCACGATGGCGCCATCGCCGGCGGTGTGTGTTTCAAAGACGCGTTCTGTTGATGAATACACCGGGATTCTTCCGTTCAACTGCGCCCACTGCACAACGATATATGTCATGCCGAAATCGCCTTCAATAAGACAGTAATCTCCCGGCTGTGAACAGGTTTCAAGCCATTGCAGTATCGGGCCGGCGTAATCCATAATGTTTTCCAGTCCCGGGGGCACATTGGACCAGAGACTGCTGATATCACTCGGCATTTCCACGAAACTGCTACAGCAGAACCGCACATGAGCTTCGCTCTTCTGCTCATGTGTCATCACATGGCTGAACACAAGAAACATCGATGGCATTATTTGTCCAGAATGACAGGTTTAACCCAGCCGATCGGGGAAATCAATTCGTTTTTTACTCCCGTAACAAAGCGACGTGAAGAAGGAAACATCGACACGGTACTGTCCATCACTTCACGGTCTTCGGCGACACTTCTTCTTCGTGAAATTGGGACGTCCAGTTTCTGTTTCCGTATTATTTCTTTATAGAGGCCGTGGAAATCATGTTCTGTTTCCCGGTATTCGCGGAGACAGTAATAGGTCATTGCGTGAAATCCCGATGCGTACCCGATTTTAAAGGTCATTGCCGGTATTTCTTTTTCAATACCTTTAAACATTTTGAAAACAGGGTCCATGGTCCCGAACCGCTGTTCTGCCCATTTCATGTCATGCCGCAGCACCATGGCCCCGAGTTCACCCAGCGCATCAAAGCACTGCTTTACAACAAAAACGTCCGCTTCCGCCTTCATTTCAACAAGCTCTTTTGCTGAAACACCGAATGCAAGGCGGCATTTCTCATCGAGGAGCTGCCATTCCCCTTTACCGGCAACTGCTCTGAACTGTTCGTAATTAAAATTTACATGAAACAGGAGCTTACCCTTCAGCCCCCCATCTATCATTTCAAAGAGGTTCAGGTTTTGCACATTGTAGGTGCTGCTCCCCCTTTTATTTTCCGTTATTGTGGAAACCTGATAGATACAGGGAGTTAGTTCTTTTAAAAAAGAATCACTTACAGAAATGAATTTCATCAGATCAAAGTACTGCCGGTATCCTTTTTCCCCACTGCAGTTAAATACCTGTTCATCAATAAGCTCTTCAGCGCGGCCTATACGGTTTGGATATTCTTCAGATATTCTGCTCATCACAGATTTCAGGATTATTGATCGCCGGCCCTGTTCCATGTTACCGATCATCCTGAAACCAAGGGCCGTTCGTATTGCCCCTTTCAGTGAAGAACCGGGAATAAAGAGATTATGGTCAGGGGTCCTCACATGTTCCACGATAAGATACCGGTTACCCTGTTCCGATTTCACAGGCGCGCTGTACCGCACCCCCTCACCTGACGTGAGGAGCTTACTGCATTCGATCTCCGGTATACCCAGGCGGTCCTTCATGAAAGATGCCAGAGTAAATTTCTTGCGAGCATTTGACACGTTCTTATTATCGCTCTGGGAAAACTCGATCGCCGCTTCATCCACCCATTGCGAGAATGCCTGCTGGTTAAGGGCGCTTAGCGCCCCCACAATTTTCTGTATATCAAGAAAATAGCACGTATAGCCGCCCGTTTCTATGTTGTTTTCAATGTGATAATACAGCGTGTCATGCTGGTTCCCTGTACCGATATGGACCGGTGTCATGGTTTCAATTCCAACTCTCATCGCGTTCCCTCCTTCATCATAAAATGCAAGGGAAATGAGTATCCGGTAAAATATACCGGATGCGGAAGCCCCTCGTCCCTGTCTTTCACAAGGGCCATTCTGCCGTATACCTTCTTTCCCATATTACAGGGAAAAACAGACCCTTCTGAAAAAAGGAATAACCTTTTTTTCCACACACGACGGTTCCCTGTAAAATGCGTCCCGAGGGTCCCCCGGTAACTGCTAATGGAATAGTAACAATCATCACTGTTCCTGTACAACGCGATCTCTTTTTCTTCAGGAAGATAACATGAAAGGTTCACGATATGCGATGCTGTTTCCGGAACACGCAGAAACGACGCATCACCGATTTCATAGGAAAACTGTCCCTTGCCGGTACTATTATTCCCACCGATACCGAAATCAGAGAGAAAATTAAGCGGACCATTCAGCATTGTTTCATCACCTCGAAGAAGAAAGTAAAATCCTCCTCTGAAAAAAATCTCCCTCTCGGAAAACAATACTCCCTCCGCCACCGATCCGCTCATTCGGTGTATGCCGTTATGCATGGTTTCAACAGGGAGAAAATTTTCACAGCCACCGGCATCATTTCCCTGTTCCCCTGCACACCATGATTCGAAAAGTTCACATTCGGTTTTCTCACCTGAGGCAAGAGCGCTGAATGTTTTTGAATCAATATATTTCATTGCGCGAAACGCCTTTGCCTTTCCGTACCGCTCCGTATCTGAAGCTCCCATGAAAGGATCAAACGGTGGAAGCATGGGCCTTGGAAGCCAGTGCTGTTTTGTGACGTCAGTAAATGTAAAGGGGAACGCGCTCGACAGGAGGAAAGGCGGGTTTCCCTCAATGAAACGCTGGAGAACATCTTCGAGGAATTCCTCACCCATGAGCATTTTCATGGCAATGAAAATCATGCCGTAGATAGTGTCGGAACGTGGAATATCTTTCATTGATGAATAGGGATATATGTGGACTGCCTTCATTGGCTTCCTTCCTTTTAACTCACAAATTCTTTCAGCGGCCTGAGGGATTCTATCGGTATTTCATCCATGTCTTCATACCGGGAACCAAAATAGGCATCACCTCCCTGAGTGTAGTCCTCCACACTGACAAATATTTTAGCCGCAATTTTGAAGCGTATTCTTCCATATCCCCTTGAGACGCTGCCGCCAAGTCCCGAGTCCTCGAGTATCCGCATTGCACGCACCAGTTCCTGCATGTCGTTGTCACTGTCCTCATTGTCCCCGACAACATACTTGCCCATGATAAAATGGAAATTGAAAAAGGAACCCCTCACGACCCGTTCAATAGTCCGCGGGTTCGCTTCAGAGGTGAGCCGGTTTATGCTGTTTTCGGTCTTCGCTTCCGTAAATAGGTAGTCCGAATCAAGGGACTCCCACATCTTCACG
>JAKQCH010000109.1 GCA_029573825.1 Spirochaetota bacterium
TTTTTTTATTTCATGCCTTCCGCCGCCCTTTTCGATGTCTTTGTTTATCACCTCGCGTACCTTTTCCGCAAGTGACTGCGATGTAGTCACAAGGACAGCCATGGCCATCTCCTCGTGTTCCGCCTGGGACAGAAGGTCGTAGGCGACCCATTCGGGGTTCGCGTGTTCGTCGGCGATGATGAGCACTTCGCTGGGGCCCGCCATCGAATCGATCTGAATGACCCCGAGGCTGAAGAGATAGGTCTTCGCCGCAGTCACAAAGATGTTGCCCGGTCCCACTATGATGTCCGACTTCGCAATCGTTTCCGTGCCGAAACCCGCGGCGGCGATACCCTGGGCACCGCCGGATTTCAGGACCTGGGTCACACCAAGGAGCCTGCAGACCGCAAGGGTTATTTCCGGAATGTTTCCTGTTTTGTCCGGGGGGGTAATAACGGTGATGTTCTTCACGCCGGCAATCTGCGCCGGAATAACTCCCATCAGCACAGAGGACGGATAGGAGGCCTTTCCCCCGGGGACATATATTCCGGCGCTTTCGATGGCGTCAAAGGTCATTCCCAGGGTAATGCCGTCCTCTCTGGTGTAGATGTAGTTGTCCTGTTTCTGGTGGAGGTGGTACTCCTGTATGTTTTCCTGCGCCTTCCTGAAGGCGTCAAGGATATGCGGTGGTGTGTTATTCCAGGCGGTTTCGATCTCCTGCTCTGAGGCAAGAATCGAAGAAAGCGTTACTCCGTCAAATTTTTTGGTATACCCGATAACCGCCTCATCGCCCTTCTGCTTTACGTCATTTACAATGGGGATGACAGTATTGATCATGATTGAACTGAAGTCGTCACCAAATCTGTTGTAGAGCCTGTCAAGTTTCTCCGGGGTCAGATCATTGTAGTGAATAATTGGTATCATTGAATTTCTCCCTGTGGGCTTTCCTCTGCAGCACGAAATGAGCAGCATGATGTATTGTATTATGATAGCACACATCGCAGAGGGAAAGGTAATAATTTTTTAAGTAAAACAGTCACTTCCTGCGGAATATGGTGATTTTTTTCAATGAAATATGGCAAGCGAAAAATATTCACAGAAAATTAACATATCTCATATAGAACCTTTATGCGCCGTTGTTATTTATTCTCTGATCTCATTCATGGTATGCGATGCACG
Organism: Spirochaetota bacterium; assembly: GCA_029573825.1. GTDB lineage: Bacteria > Spirochaetota > UBA4802 > UBA4802 > JAGODF01 > JAKQCH01. The sequence continues at coordinate 1,159 of JAKQCH010000109.1, forward strand.
TGTGAGAGAGTGAGGCCGCTCATCAGTGCCGGCGAAAGACGGCCCGGTGAGAACACCATCCTGAACGGTGTGCATGGGTCCAACAGCAGCACAAAGGATGGAATAATCACAAGGAGGGGTTAACTATGATAAAACTGTGGTTCATGGAACAGGTGGTAATGGTGATGGGTAATGTTAACAGGGTTCTTTTCCTTCTGTTTCTTCCGGGGAAAGGCAATCTCAGCATTGTTGACCGAATGGTGTACCGGATTCTCGTAAAGATGGTTATCGTGGAAAAACGTTTAGATCAGGCTCTTGAGGAATGTTTTCGTGTTACATCAATCAAGTGCCTCCGGTCAGAAGTGTGCACGGCGGAATAACTGCCGTGAGATCCCTGTATGTAATGTCGCGTTTGCCGGTTTGTGCAATGGCGGATCGATAAAAAATAAATGATATATATAGCATTCTTCATAAAATCTTCTGAAAGATGGCCGGTCTCCGGCCTTTTTTTTATTCCGCGTAGGGGAGCGTGTCCATGTTCGCGATTTCATCAATGGTGTGATAGGAAAACAGGATATTTTCGTAGAGGAAGTCGAAGTTGATTGTGCTGTAGGTGTCGTTTGCCGTATGATAATTATCATTCCTGAAAAATGCAGTATCGGTAAGCATAATATTGCGGAAATTGTGGCGGTTAAATGACATGTGGTCTGAGAATCCCAGTCCCGGGATTGAAGAAGGACCTATCATATCATATATTTCACGGTTTTTTTTCGCATATTTGTTATATACACGTTTCCACAGGTACGCAAGTTCGGCGGATGAGGGGAACGCCACCACCGCGAGGTAATTGCCCTGCCGGGGGTAGTCCCTTTGCATGTCAGCAATGGGATATTTCTGCAGTACCTTTTTGTTGCCAAAACCAAGCATCTCAAGGCACACCATCATTTCTATCCCGTCATTACGGTCCCGTGAATTTTTCGCATGAACCATGCTTCCCATTTCCTCTGTGGAGAAATAGGGGGGCTCTTCAAGGGTAAACGCCACAAACCGTACTGTCCGTTTTGCCGGTCTTGCGGATATGAGCCGGTGCAGTTCCAGGAGTCCCGCGACGGCAGAGGCGTTGTCATCGGCACCGGGGGTCCCTTCGATGGTGTCGTAATGGGCGCCGATGAGGATGATTTTTTCGGGAAATTCGGTCCCGTGCACTTCCGCCACGATATTATGAACAGCATGACCATTGACGTGATATTCTTCAGTGTATGGTGCTGAACCCTGCTCGCGGAATGTAGTGTGAATAAAATCCCGTGCGGAAGTGAGGTTGTTGTACAGCCGCAGGGTTCTTTCCCCGAGTTCTTCGGCAAGGGTGTAGATAATCCGCCTGCAATGAGCGGTTATTTCTTTTTTTTCTTTCTTTTTTTGTAGTAATGTAGTAATAAACATGTGTAATATAACGATTCCCCGGGAATGGCAGCAGCATACCATTCAGCCATAAAGAATATAATCCCTGTTCCGTTTCGGGCGGAGGGGTTATCTGTACCGTTGTACCGTGAGAAACAGCCGACGGCTGTCAGAGCTGAAAAGAGTCGCTGACGAATTGCGTGGACTTTTTTTATAGTAATAATAAAATTTTACAATTAAAAAAAGAAAATCATTGACTTGAAATTAATTTTTATATAAGTTTGCAGAAAATTTTGATAACAAATTCCTTTATATATATTCTTTTTCCGTCTCGGTGTAAAGTTTCTTTAGCCACACCCCAGGGGTTTATTCTATTATGAGTGAGATTTTTGGTGTCAAGAAACATCAATTAAACAGAGAGATAAACTATATCGCTAAGAAGATTGTTGACTGCGATTATTCAAAAGATATGGTACGTAACGAAATTGAGAGAAAATTCTGCACCGTGTCCCGCAATGAGCAGGATTTTCTTTTTAATACCATACTGGAAAAATCATATCAATATGTCTGGGCAGTTGACGGAACCTTCCGTCTGTCGCGTTTCGGGCGTATAGTCAATGAATACTCCGGTGAAGCACTGCTCCCGATTCAGGAACGAACGGTGAAAGATTCCCTGGCAATACGGCTCTTCGATTTTCTCGCTGACAGTATTAACAGCAGGCCATGTGAACTGACTCATGGCGGGTGTTTCAGCGAAGACTTTTATGATCATTGTATCGACCGTATTGCTGATACTGACATTCCTCAGTCTGTCGATGACCATGAACTGCTGATTATTTACCTCAAACAGGCCGCCCAAATACTCCGGGAAACACGGTTCTTTTCAATAGAGAAAGGTGTTCCGCGGGTTGCTGTTTCTGAGGTTTCGTCCACTGAAATATACCTTGATCTTTTTGCATCGTTCTGGAGCCGGGTGAAGTGGGAGGATATATTTCCTTCAAATCCGGGAGCTGCCCGTGATCTGATGAAAACCAAGCATATCCTGATTGATGTGCTCCTGAATTCCGGAGAAAAAGGCGAATTGAACTCAATCGCAAATGAGTTTTTCACCATGACGGGTTTTGGACTGCGGGACGATCTTCTTCTTATTTCCTATCTTGATTTCTACTTTTTCACCTGGCTTTCACACTTCAGCATTTTGAAATACTGCCGGTGCGGGAATGCTGATCCCGTCTCGTTTCGTCTTACGCCCCACGGGAAGCGCTTTCTGCAGCAGCTTCAGCAGGTTGAGCAGTAAACAGTACGGCAATTATAAAAATTTAGCATAACGACAAAACCCCGCGGGAGCGGGGTTTTGTCGTTATGCGTTTTCACGGTGTACTACATTGAACCGGGTCTCCGTCTGTGAGAGGGTGGACCATCATGACCTCTTCGCGGAACTCTTCGGGGATGCATGTCGCGTGCTTTGCTTCGCTGTTCAGCGGTAAGAATTCCGTCGATGTCAATTTTGTGCCGTATTCGCAGCATGTGAAGCTCGACCCGCAGTTTTGAAATTTCCTCAAGCTGGGTGCGTACCTGGGAAAGGTTTACATTGTCTTCCATGAGCAGCCTTTTCAGGTGAATCCTTTTCGGCGCAAGTTTCTCCTGTATTGAAAGTCCCTGCTTTTTGTAATTGATGTTAATGTCCCGAATGCGCTGGACCTGTGAATCGTTAAGCCCTAAAATTTTCCGTGCGGCTTCAGGGTTGTGAAATATCATCGGACCGCCCGGGCAGCGATGGTGCATCGCGGGTGCAGGACTTTGCCTTCTGCCTCGTCTTTCTGCCTGCTGTGCGATGGCGTCAGCCGCAAAAGCTGATATCAGTGCCATCACCGAAAGGGTAAGAATTATTCGCTTTTTCATATTGTACCTCGTTGTTATTTGCTGTGGTATATACCGGTATACCCGGAATATCTGTTAGAGGTTCCTTTTTTTTCGAGGGGTGTACTGAACAGCGGTTCTGCATTGTATTATTTCGCTTGAAAGTAAATTGGCCGTATCCGATAATAAAAATAACTGATGTCCGCGCAGAAAGGGGACGTGCAGGTATAGTTATTGTGAAAAGGGCGCCATGGAGCAGATGAACAATCAGGATATACAACAGAAATCTATAGATGACGACTCCATGGAAAAAGAAGCGTCTACTGGTGTAATTAATTCACTTGAGAAGAAGATATATGAGCTCCGCAACCTCATCGAAATGGGGATGAGCCTTTCATCCAACCTGGAATTTAAAAGCCTTGTTGAGTCAATTCTCTACAGCTGTATAGGGCAGATGTTTGTGGAAAAGGTGGCCATTATTCTTCAGGAAGATATCGACAAAGACAGTTACTCCATCCACATGGCAAAGGGATATGATGAGGAATTCAGCAGGTCCGCGATTGTCTTTGATGAAAATTCAGCCCTAATCCGGCATCTGGAGAAGGAAGCATTCCCTCATTTGAGCACGGACCTCCGCGAACATCCCGAACTGCGTCATGACCTGAACAGTATCGCCATGCTGGATGCGGAAGTAGTGGTGCCCCTCGTGTCGAAGAGCAGCATGAATGGCCTTCTTGTGCTGGGGGAAAAAATCGACGGTTCCGCATTCACCCCGGACAACATGGAATTTCTCCGGGACCTTGCCCGTTTCGCTGCGATCGCGGTGGAAAATTCCCGCCTGTATCTGATGGCAACTCTTGACCGGATGACACATCTCTATATCCACCATTTTTTTCAGGAACGGCTGAATGAAGAACTGAAGCGCAGTGTCCGGTACGGTACACCGCTTTCTTTGATAATATCGGACATAGATCATTTTAAGCGTTTCAACGACACCTATGGACACCAGCAGGGCGATGTGGTGCTGAAGGAAACGGCGCAGATACTCAGGGAAAGTGTCAGGGGTTTTGATATCGCAGCCCGGTACGGTGGTGAGGAATTCGCGGTAATATTGCCGGAGACGGACCTGGGTGACGCCATCGTGGTGGCAAAGCGTTTGCGCAAAAGGATAGAACAGCACGGTTTCCATGGACAGACTGCGCCGCTGCATGTGACGGTCAGCATCGGCGTCGCGCAGTATGATCCGGAGCGTGACGAGGGGAAGGAATCCCTGATCGACAGGGCCGACAGGGCGATGTATCGGGCGAAGGACGCCGGGCGGAACAGAGTCGTGGTCATCAAATAAAAAAGGTGCCGGGAGAAGAGGGATGCAGTCATTGTATGAACGGTTTAACAACGCCCTTGAGTTTGAACGGAACGGCGAGTATGTGCTTGCGCTGAGGGAATATGGTACGATTATCAGTGAAAAGAGCGATTTCAGGGAGGCCTATCTGAATCTCGGGTCACTGTATGCCCGTCTGGAAAAATACACCGAGGCAATGAAGTGCTATGAAGGTGCAGTGGCCCTGGGCGAGGACGCTCTTGTATTTTTTAATATCGGTTCCATCTATTATAAAATGGGGGAATACAAGAAGGCCATCATACAGCTTGATAAATCCAGGCGGATTGACGGCAGCTTCGTGTCAACTTCACTGGTTATGGGGCTCTGCTTCAGCAGGCTGAAAAACACAAAAGCGGCTGAAGGGTGTTTTAAAAATGTATGCGCCCTCAATCCAGACAATCCTGTTGCCATGATTGCCCTGGCAATACTGTATTTTGAAACTGGCCGGTTCGAATCCGCCCTGAAAATTATTGAGAGAATTCTTGCGAGGGACGGTAATAACCAGAACGTCCGCAAACTCAGGGCAAGGGTGCTCCAGAGCCTGAACCGCAGCGACGAATACCGCCAGGAGGTGAAGGTCATAAAAAACACCTCTCCCAGGTTCCAGCTGTATGACCGTTTTATTCAGTCAATTCCGGTGGAGGTGTTCACCGACAGGTACGGGACCATTGACGAAAAACTGGAACGCCTCGAGAAGAAAGCCAGGGACAACAATGACCCTGAAGCGCTGATTTCAGCGAGTCTGTGCTGTCTTTTCAAGGGGGACACCGACAGGGCAATCGATTTTCTCTTTGAAGCACGGAACCTTGCCTTAAACTGATAAAAATTGCTTTATTTTGTGAACGCAGCGTTATACAATTGAACCCGGCTTTTTTAACGAAAGCCGGCAGTAATTATTTCCGGGAATGTGAAACAGAAATATGAAATCTCGTAGCTACATACTATTTATCGCAGGATGTCTGCTGTTTTTCCCGTTTTCCCTTTCTGCACAGAGCGCCGCAGATATGAACAGGCGCGGGGTTCAGTACGGGGAAAAGAAGCTGTATGACAAGGCGGTAGGGGAGTTTGATAAATCCATACAGTACTACAACAAATCATCAGCGAAGGTCTTTCACAATAAAGGCTGGGTCCTTGAGCTGAAGGGAAAGCACGGGGAGGCGCTCAATAATTACGAAGAGGC
>JAKQCH010000514.1 GCA_029573825.1 Spirochaetota bacterium
ATTACCGGCAGGGAATATGAAATACGGATAATGGAAAACATTGTCCTTCAGGCGCTCCTGGGTCTCGCACGGCCGGAAATGCAGAAGGAATGGTATCCCCCGGCGGCGGCTGTTATTCTTTCCTCCGGATGGAAACATCTCGGTGATGAGATACCGGCTGACATTATCCGCATCGGGAAAGGCCATGATGCCTGATGCCGTATCCTGATTTCTTCCGGCGGTTATGCGGTATTGTGCAACAATGTCCCATCCCCCCACTCCAATAAGAAAAGACCCCCTTGCTATTAAAATATTATTTGTCCATATAAATTTTATAATTACTTAACCTGAAAAAACTATTCTATCCTTGTACCGCATTTGAGCCTGAGGAGATACAGTGGAAAAAATCAAAAGGATTGCCCTTGTGGCACATGACAACAGGAAGAAAGACCTTATTGAATGGGCGGAATGGAACGCCCCGGTATTACTGCAGCACAGGCTGATTTGCACCGGCACAACGGGGAAGCTGGTGGAAGAAGCGCTTCTGAAAAAAACACCCCCGGAGGAGGGGCTGCCCTCTGTTATTACCAAGCTCAAGTCAGGCCCCCTCGGCGGAGACCAGCAGCTTGGATCCATGATTTCCGAAGGGAAAATCGATATTCTGATATTTCTCTGGGACCCCATGGAGCCCCAGCCCCACGATGTGGACGTAAAAGCGCTCCTCCGTATTGCGGTGCTGTACAATATTCCCGTAGCAAACAACAGGTCGACGGCAGATTTTCTCATTTCCTCGCGGCTCTTTAATGATACATACATGCCGGTCCTGAAGGACTATTCAGGTTATATTACGCGGAATACCTTTTAGGGGGCGATATCATTACGGTATCAGGGAATGATGTCCCTGAGGGAAATAAACCTGGCACCGGCCTGTTTCATTTCCATAATCGCCTTTTCTCCGTCACCGGGATTCACCTCCACCGCGCGGATCGCCTCGCGGACGACTTCGACAGATAACCCCCGCTTCAGCCCGTCAAGGACCGTATTTTTCACACAATAATCCGTGGCAAGCCCCGTCACGACGACAGTGTCAACGCCCCGTGTTCGGAGCTTTTCGCCAAGGTCGGTCCCCTCAAATCCTGAATACGCATCAGAATTAACCTCTGTTGCCTTTGATATAATCTCCGCTGATTCCGGACGATACAGATCTTCATGGAACGCCGCCCCTCCGGTTTCCGCGACACAATGCGGAGGCCAGATACCACCGAAATCCCTGAAGGAAGAGTGCCGCACCGGGTGCCAATCCCTGGTAAAAAAAACCGGAAGCCCCTGCGCTTCGAAATAGCGGGTCAGTTCGTTCACGGGCCCCACGACCGAATCCCCTTCGTGCACCGCCAGTGAACCTCCGGGACAGAAATCATTTTGTATGTCCACAACAATCAATGCCTTCTTCAACGCGTGCCTCCTCAATAGTTAACCTTCACCAGCCTCTTGTTCGGATTGTACCGTCTTCCGGCTTTTGCAATATTTTTATTGTTCACCCTGACCACATCAGCAGTATAATCGAAAGAGCCCTGCATCAGGCAGCTTCCCACCCCGTACGCATCAACAGGAACCTGAAGTTTCTCGAAGGCCGC
>JAKQCH010000119.1 GCA_029573825.1 Spirochaetota bacterium
CAGCTGCATCACTTCAAATCAAACGAGGTTTCCGATAAAAAAGAAATCGCGGTGCGGCATCATGCCGCTCCGCGAAAAGAGTATGAATAGCCATGAGAACAATTGTGTGCAACGCTATTACTTTTCCTTTATTCACCTGACTTCCCTTACTTCAAAATCAGCGACTCCGGAACAATCATAATTTTCATCAGTCGGGAGAAATATATCAGAATTGATTCAGGATGATCAATTAGCGATAGTATAAAATCGATGAATGACAAAGTGGATTTTTTTTGTATGATAAATTACTACACGGTTGTATGATGCTTTCAGGGTTGTTCCCGTGCCTGCATCCATCGTAGAATATAGCGATTGAGCTCCGCATTGGATTCTATGTTCAGCTTTTCCTTTATTCGTTCCCGATAGGTCGATATAGTTCTGCTGCTGACGCACAGCATGTCCCCGATCTGCCGGTTCGTATGCCCCTGACCGATAAGGTTGAACACCTCAAATTCCCGCTCGCTGAGGGACTCCACCGGGGAGGCATCGATATTCTTTCCGCCGCTTTTGAAACGGTTCAGAAAATGGTCCATTATATCATCGCTGATATACATCTTTCCGCTGAGAACACGGCGAATTGCCCTGATGACACTATCGGTGCTTTCTTCTTTGGTTATATAGCCGCTTGCCCCGGCTTTCAATACCCGGTCCGCGAAAATCGGCTCATCATGCATTGAAAGAACAAGTATGGGGAGCGATTCATATTTTTTATGGAGCTCCCGCGTCAGGTCAATACCGCTGCTGTTCTTCAGCGTAATATCAACAATAACAAGGTCCGGTTTTAGAACAGCAATCTGCTCAAGGGCATCCGGCGCACCCGCGGCACCGCCGCACACTTCCAGATCATCTTCTGTATTTATCAGCTGCGCAATACCCTCCCGGAACAGCGGGTGGTCCTCAACGATGAATATTCTGGTCTTTCCCGAAAATGTTTCCTTCACTGCTTTCTTCATTAAAGTATCAGCCCCTGTCGTAAAAGTGTTGCCGCAGGAATGGTTACCGTAATCATCGTGCCTTCCGGCTCATTCCGCCTGATATCAAATGATCCGTTAATCACATCAGCCCGATATCTCATAATCTTCAGCCCCTGCCCCTTGCTCCGTATTTCAGACGGAATAAAACCTTTCCCATCATCACTCACATTGAGTATATAATTTCCCTCGCTGTCAGGAAAAAAGGAAATTGCAATACTCGATGCCCCGGAGTGTTTTGCTGCATTGTATACAGCCTCCTGTGCAATATAATACACGCTTGTTGCAAGGGTGTTATCATAAATCATAATTGATTTGTCATATTCAAAGCCGCACGCAATGCCATAGATAGTATTGATCCTTTCCGCAAGATTGTCAAGAGCAGAAATAACACCTTTCGCATCGAGGTCCACGGGGCAGAGACCTTTCACAAGGCGTCTGATCTTCACGGACGCTTCACTCAGGAATTCCCGGATCTTTTCCATGTCTTCCGCTTCCGGAAGGTCCTTTTTCTCAAGCTTCCTTTTCAGCACCTCGGCAAAGGCGCCGATTGCGATAATATGGGGACTGATATCGTCATGAAGGTCCCGTCCGACCTGCATCCGTATCCTTTCGGAAACATTGATGATTTCCCGCTCAAGCCTGTTCCGCTCCGTGATGTCCCGTGCAATAACAAGGACACCTTTTGTGTTTTTTTCCAGTCTGATCACATTTGATATTGTTTCAAGCTGGATAATATCACCATCTTTATTTTCTATCTGCGCCTTGTGCCGATACAGGTTGCTGTCATTGATTTTCTTCTCAATGATGGAATTTTTGAGAGACACATTCTTTCCCGGCTGTATCAGGTCGTTTATGCTGCGGCCCCTTATATCGTCCGCCGTCATCCCCGTAATCTCGCATCCGGTCCTGTTGACATAGGTGATCACACCTTCCATATCGCACATCATAATAATGTCGCCGGCATTTTCCGCCAGGACCCGGTATTTCGCCTCGCTTGCGGCAAGGGCCTCTTCCGCCGCTTTCCGGTCGGTAATATCTGTGAGGAACAGCAGGACCGCCGGTTTATCCTCCCACCGTATGCGAACAGAGTAGATTTCAAGCCACCTGACATCGTGATGCGTGTCAAAAATCTTTATTGGTCCAATTGACCGTCCCGAAGTATTTTCAAGGCGCCTCTTATATTCGTCCGCTACGTAACTCTGGAATTCAGGATGTATATATCCGAAAAAATCCCGTTCCAGCAGTGACTCCTCGCTGTATCCGGTAATATCACACACTTTTGGGTTCACATATTTGATTACATCATCCTGAATGATCACGATCGCTTCTTTCGCGTTTTCCACAACAAGGCGGTACTTTTCCTCGCTCGCCGCAAGAGCACGCTCGGCGTTTTTCCTGTCGCTTATATCAACAATTGACGCGACGCGCTGGTTTGTTTCCGGAATCACTGCAATCGTCATGAATACGTCCCGAAGACTCCCTTCCCGGTCCTTCAGGCTGAACTCGTAATTTCGTGGCACCAGCTCCGGATTCACGGTGCGCAGGTCATGATACTGCCGGAGGCGCTGGATATCCTTCCCTGCGACAAACTCCATCCAGCTCATTTTTCCCTCAACCTCCTCTTTCGCATATCCCGACAGTTTCAGGCATTTGCTGTTCATCAGCGAGATTGTGGTATCCTCCTCAAAGAAAATCATTGCGGTACCGGTTGCTTCAAATATCGTCCGGTACACATTTTCTGATTTCCGCAGCTGCTCTTCAGCTTTGTACCGTTTGGTTATGTCCCGGAAAAACGCCAGAATGCCGGGATGCCCTTTATACTTGAAAAACGATGATGATATTTCAACATTGAGGACCTTTCCATCAAGCCTCATAACCCTGTCGTCCGCGATAATATACTGCCGGTCGCGATTAATGATAAGGTCGATACCCTTCTCCAAAGCAGGCCTGCTTGATGCCGGGACAAAATCCCATATTGAGCATCCGATTATAATTTCAGCATGGTCCGCACCAAGAAGCTTTGCGGCGGCATGATTCGCAAATACGATAATTTCATTGACATATATGTAGATGGGATCCGGCGACGCCTCAATAAGCCGCTGATAAAAAATCCCATTCATGGAAATGTGTTCCGAAGAACCGGTATTCTGCAGATCATTTTTCATAGTTACCGTTTGTACACCGCTGTATATATTCGACGCTCCGTCTGTAATTCCCTGTTCAATTCTAACGCAGTGCGCTGTACTGTCACCAATATTTTCATTATTGACCATAACAAAAAATAAAAAATTGTAGTGAAATAAATTATCTCTGAGAGAATTGCCATCAATTCACATACACCATTGAAAACAAGGGAGATCAAACGATATGAAAATCGCAGGGATATCAGGAAGCCCAAGAAAAAACGGCAGCACAGAATCGATAATCCGACACTGTCTTTCATTTTTTCAGGAGAATGGATACGCCACCGATCTGATTTCACTGCATGAAACGAAGATAAGCCCCTGCATTCATTGCGATTTCTGCAAAGAGAAACCATGGTGCTCACAGGACGAAGAAGCGAACCGGGTCAACACGATACTTGCAGATGCAGATGCCATCCTTGTTGCATCGCCTGTGTATTTCGGCTGCATGACAGGACAGCTGAAATGTCTTCTGGACAAGACCCGTCCCCTCCGGCGTGACGGGATGAAGCTGAAAGGAAAAATCGGCGCCGCAATCGCAACGGGGGGCTCCCGCAACGGAGGACAGGAACTGACCATTCAGAATATTCACGCGTGGATGCTTGTTCAGGGGATAATCATCGTGGGAGACAACAACCACTTCGGCGGAACGGTACATACTCCTTTCAAAGACGACCCTGCAGGCCTTGGAACAGTGGATGGCACCCTTACCGCGATGCACAGCCTGCTGAGCAGAATATCAGGATAACGGCACCTCAGCCCTTATCCTGGTCACGGAGCCAGTCTTCAATTTTCATTTTTTTCAGATATTCATCAATGATTACACGGAGTTCTTTTTTCGCGGCAGCCTCTCCTGTTTTCTTCAGGACCATGGAACATGAAATATAGGCATCTATATGGTCGCGTATCTGCTCAAGTGCGTATTCCATGTCACGTTCGATAAATGACCTATCTTCAGCGGTAAGCTTTGGACTATTCCCCGTTAGTGATTTACCCTCCGCTGCTCTGCTCTGCCCGTTCCTGTCCATTACAACTTCCTCCTTTTCTGCTTCATCATAACAGTCACATCACTGCAATCATTACATTTTAAAATATGAAATAATATACTCCCGCGGGTGAATTATGTCAATTTTCCTGACACGAAAAGTTCTTCACCATGAAGTTTCTTGACAGAACCAGATATACATACCCATCGTGAAGAACAAGAAAAATTTAAATCCTGACGGAAACACCTGTACCATGGACTGGAAAATTTTTTCAACGCTTTTTCTTTCGATATTTCTCTCGATGCTTGGCCAGGGAATTGTTGTGCCTCTGCTTCCGGGATATGCCCACAGTCTCGGCGCAACGGGCCTTACAATCGGGTTCATTTTCGGAGCGTTTTCCATATCACGAACAATTGTATTGCCGTATTTCGGGAATCTTTCTGATAAAAAAGGGAGGAAGCCCTTCATCGCCCTGGGACTTCTTTTCTATTCCCTTGTCTCAGTCGGATATGTGATATCGGGCGGCATCGTTGCACTTGTTATCATACGCTTTCTGCAGGGGATTGCCTCTGCAATGATTCTCCCGGTGGCTCAGGCTTATATTGGCGAGATAACTCCCCTGAACAAAGAAGGATCCATGATGGGACTACTGAACATCTCTCTCTATGCGGGGCTCAGTGCAGGGCCTCTAATCGGCGGTATAGTCAATGACCTCTTCAGCATTGAAATTTCCTTCATCATTATGGGGATTCTCTGCATGATGGGATTTCTTGTAAGTCTGATATTTCTTCCTCCCGTGAGAAATGAACAAACCAGAGACCATGAGAAAAAGAAAATTCCCCGCAGAACACTCCTGAAGGATAAAAACATAGTCGGTTTTTTTACTTTCCGGGTAACCCATGCGCTCTGTATAGGAGCATTCTGGACATTCACGCCGCTTCTTGCCCATACTGAATTAAATCTTTCAGGACTGGAAATCGGTACGGTAATCACCATGAGCGTTCTTGTGAGCGCGCTTCTCATGGCCCCCATGGGAATCCTCGCCGACACCATGAACAGACGGTATCTTATTGTGACGGGGGGGACCGCGATTACGATATCAATGTTTTTCATTTCACAACTCCACTGCACCTGGCAGCTCTATGCTTCTGCCCTCCTCATCGGTATAGGAGGAGGTGTATCAATGCCGGCAATTCTTGCGATGAGCGTTACCATGGGAAAGGACAAATCAGCAATGGGCTTTATAATGTCAATTCTTACAATGGGACACAGTCTTGGCATGCTCACGGGACCAGTTATTACCGGGCTGTTGATGGACCTCGTTGACTTCCACACGGCGTTCCTTGGCATCAGCATCATCATGACGGTTGTAACGATAAGCACCTTCTTTTTAACTGCAGATAAAAAAGTTCTGATTGCCGGGAAAAGCCCGGACCTGCAATAATTGTATTTTATTAAAAATATTGGTTTGCAATATATCACATATTGGATATAATAAATAGGTAATGCTGACACGAAAAAAATTATGCTTTATAATCTTTCCTCAATCGTGGAAAATGTAAAGCATGCAACAGGTTCCCGTGGTGTAGTTGAATCAATATTCAGGGGAAAAAAATTACCACATGAAAAATGATACATACACCATTTTCCTCGCTGTTCACAACAGAACTGCACGACTCAGGATACTGCATGAACTTGAGCTGGATGATTTTTCTATTGTTGAAGCGTCCTCAGGTGACGAAATATTGAAATCATTCAATACCGTTAATCCCGACATACTAATACTGGAATCTTTTCTTCCTGTTATTGATGGATATACGGCCTGTACATACTTACGAAAGGGCTGGGGCAATCTACAGCCTTCAGAAATTCCCGTTGTGTTCATCACATCAGAGGACCGCCGCGATGTCAGCGAAAAAGTATCGGTTTCAGGGGGCTCCGGCTTTGTAACTGACTCATTTAAACCCGGAGAGCTTCTTGCGGAATTATACCGATTTCTCCATCCTGTCCTGCCTTATAACAACCTTGAGGCCCTGGTGGTGGACGATGAAAAGATAACACTCCATGTTGTTTCAAAGTGCATCAGCGAGCTTGTCAGCCGTGTATATACGGTAAAAACCGGCGAGGATGCCATTGCTTTGATTAAAGAAAAGAAGGACTCCCTTGATCTGGTTATTCTTGATTACCTCCTGCCCGGCATGAACGGTGACGAGGTATGCCGCTCCATACGAAGGGACTTCAACATGAAAGATATCCCGGTTATTTTTTTAAGCGGCATTTCAGAACGTTCACTGATTCTTGAAATGTTTCAGGCCGGTGCAACAGATTATATCAACAAGCCGTTTGCGGCAGAAGACCTCCACGCCCGTCTTAAAAATCACTTACGGACATGGCTGCTCACCAGAAGGCTGCGTCACAGCGAAGAAAATTATCGCCAGCTCATTGAATCAGCTCCCCTTGGTATTATATCAATGGACATGAAAGGATCGATTATTGACATCAACCAGAAAAGTTCAGAAATACTTGGATCTCCATCCATAAATGACACACAGGCAATCAATCTTCTCGCTTTTCCACCGCTCATTAAAACCGGCATTTCAGCTGATTTGAAATCCTGCATTAGCACCGGGAACCCTGTTTCAGGAGAAGTTCCCTATACATCCAAATGGGGAAAGGACCTGTATTTAAAATATGAAATTTGTCCCGTTTACAATAAGGACGGCACCTACAACAAGGTACAGGCAATTTTTCAGGATATTATGGACAGCAAACGGATTCAGCGGTCCCTTGAGGAAAGCGAAAAAAAATTCCGGACCCTTGCGGAATCATCCCCCATGGCAATCATCATTTTTCAGGACGATTACATTGTGTATGCAAACCGGGCATTTGAAGTATTGTCTGGATTTCCGCTTGAAGAAGTACGGTCAAAACCATTCTGGGATTACATTCACCCGGAATACCGGCAGTTAGCAAAAGATCGCGGCCAGCAACGTCAGAACGGCAAAGATGTTCCCTTTGAAAATTTTGAGATTAAAATTTTCACAAAAAGCGGTGATGAGCGGTGGATATTTGTGGCAGTGGAAACGATTGACTACAACAGCCGTCCGGCAGGGATCGCATCCATGCTGGACATTTCAAACCTCAAGGAAACAGAAGCAAACCTGAAACGGACAATCGAAGAAAAGGAAGTCCTGATCCGCGAAATACATCACCGGGTAAAAAACAACCTCCAGTCGGTTCAGAGCATGATCAGCATACAGATGAAGGGTATCAGCGACGATCTGATTGTTTCACAGCTGCGTGACCTCAAAGGACGAATTTCAACGATGACCGAACTCCATCAGATACTGCATAACTCCGACAGCATCAACGTGATACAGCTTAATACCTACATTCACAACCTTGCGGAATATATTATCAATTCCCACACGGACAGGAGCCGGAACATTTCCCTTAAATACGAACTGGATAAGGAAATTTCGATACCAACCGGAAAAGCTATCCCCTGCGGCCTTGTGCTGAATGAACTGCTCACCAACGCAATAAAATACGCGTTTCCGGAAAATCGGGAGGGCATTATATCCCTTTCCCTTTCTTCCGATAACGGCACAGTCCGCCTGCAGATCTGCGATAACGGAATCGGACTTCCTCCTGATTTCAACATTGAGAAATCAAAATCACTCGGATTGAAGCTGATTCCAATGCTTGCCAGTCAGCTCAACGGCACCGTCGAATTCAACAGCGACAGCGGCCTGTGCTGCACATTGTCCTTTCCTTCCTGAAAAAACAAAACCATGAGCAGCGCGATATGTGCGCTTTCTTCAGGCAAGGGCCCCTCCATCAACGACAATGGTCGCACCCGTCGTAAATGACGACGCGTCAGATACAAGATAGAGCACCGCACCGGCCATTTCATCCGGGTCTGCCATTCTTCCAAGCGGAATGGAGGGAAGTATCAGTTTCATCAGGTCCTCACTCTGCGTCATCGCGGAGGAGAATTTCGTGTCCGTGAGCCCGGGAAGCAGCGCGTTACAGCGAACTTTGAATGGCGCCAGTTCCTTCGCGAAGGATTTCGTCATCGCGATGACTCCGGCTTTGGTGATTGAATATACCCCCTGCATGGGTGCGGGACGGATGCCGTTTATGGAAGCGACATTCACTATTGAACCGCCCCCCTTCTCCGCCATCATCTTCGCGGCGTACTGGGAGATAAAAAAGTACCCCTTCAGGTTCACATCAACCGTTTTGTCCCACGCCTGTTCCGATGCGTTGAGAACATCGCCGAAATACGGGTTTGTCGCGGCGTTATTGACAAGAATATCAAGACGGCCGAATTTTTCCTGTATCTCTTTAAACAAACCTGCGATCTGTTCCATATCGCCGCTGTGACATGCAATGGAGTGAGCCTTTCCCCCTGACGCAGCTATATCGCTCTCAACAGCTTTCAGTCCTTCCAGTTTCCTGCTGGACAAAATAACCTCTGCGCCATAGGCGGCCAGCACTCTGGCGATCGATTCCCCGATACCCCTGCTTGCGCCGGTAACCAGTGCGACTTTCCCATCAAGTGAAAAATTAATCATACGCGTTCCTCCAGGTTCATCATTATATTTCAAGTCCGGCCCTGTGGCCTTCGTGTATCGCCTCAATAATACGGCGCGGGCTTATAACATCACCGGCGCTCAGAAACGGAATTGCCATGGACGTGAGAACGTCAGCAAGCTGGTGTTCCGGACATACGCCAAGTGCGGTCACGACCATGTTCACCGGCGACAACTCGGTGACTATCCCGTCCTTTATGAAAGATACTGAACTGCGGTGTATTTCCGTAACCTTCGCTCCCGTCACGATTGTTCCCCCGCCTTTTCGTATGCGGCGGTGGAGCCAGTATCCGTGAGCAGTATGCTTTCCGACGGGAGGAAAATCCTGCATCTCCAGCAGTGTGACCCCAATTCCTTTCTCCAGAAGGAAATCCATGGTTTCCATCCCCACATATCCTCCCCCAAGGACAACCGCCGGTCCTGAAAACGGCACCTTTTCCAGCAGCACATCCCTTGCATCGTACACATGGGTACCGTCAATGCCGGAAATTTTCGGCACGACGGGAAGCGCACCCGCAGCGAGGACCACCGCATCCGGCTTTTCCTTTTCAAGCAGTTCACGGGTAACCGTAATTCCGCATTTCACAGGAATTCCAGCTTTCTTCGCCTGCCGCAGCGCCCAGCGATACCACACACTGAGACCCTCCTTGTGGGGAGGTTTGCTCGCAGAAATCAGCTGTCCCCCCGCCTCCTGTTCCCTTTCTAATACTTCGACATCAACTCCGCGTTTCTTCGCAGTCAGGGCCGCCGAAAGACCCGCCGGTCCCGCTCCGATAATCCATACCCGCTTCGGAGAGAGAACCTTCTGCGGTTCCCCCCTGTACTCCTGACCGCACTCAGGATTGAGGGAACAGGTGGCCGACTTCATCTCATAACTGAGGCGTTCGATACAACCCTGATTACATGCCATGCACCAGCGGATATCATCATAATCACCCTTCCGCGCCTTAAGGAGAAAGTCCGGGTCAGTGAGGTGCTGCCTCCCGAAACTGATGAGGTCCGCATCGCCTCGCTGCAGCGCCTCCTCCGCCAGCCGGGGATCATGGATGCGCCCCACGCCGATAACAGGAATTGACACCAGTTCCTTTATCGCCCTGGCCCGGAACAGGTTGAATCCCTCCTCCGTGTCCATTGAGGGAATGCTGAGGTTCCCCGGTGTGGAATACACCCCCACTGACACATGGAGCGCGTCAACTCCCGCGGCCTCAAGATTCGGCGCCAGCCATTTCATGAACTCAAGATCATAGCCGCCCCGTATCAACTCATCAGCGGAAACCCGCATGAGAACCGGATAGTCCGGCCCCACACTGCGCCGCACCGCTTCCGCAATTTCAATCGCAAACCGTGCGCGTTTCTCATCGGTACCGCCGTATTCATCGCTGCGGTGATTTGAAAACGGCGAAAGGAACTGGGTGATCAGATAACCATGGGCTCCGTGTATTTCCACCGCGTCAAAACCAGCTTTTTTCGCACGGAGCGCCGCGCTGCCGTAGGCGTTCACCACCGCATGTATCCTGTCAATGCTCATTTCCTCGCAGGGCTGGTTCAGAATCACGCTCGGGATCGCCGAAGGGGCCTCCGGTAATGCATCAAGGACCTCCTTAAATGTTTCCCTTCCCGCGTGATGGAGCTGTGCCGCGACTTTCCCGCCTTCACGGTGCACCGCGTCAGAAATCCCCGACAGGCCCGGAATAAAGCTGTCGTCCCATATACCGACTTCCGCCTTAAAGCCGCGACCCCGTGGGTCGACGGCGCATATTTCCGTAATGATAAGTCCCGTTCCGCCCCTTGCCCGCCGTGCGAGATATGCAATCAGACGGTCGCTTACGGTGCTGTCTTTATTGCCGTACCCGGTGCCGATCGCCGGCATCACGGCACGGTTTTTCAGCTCCATTGAATTGATCTGAAATTTTGAAAACAATGTTTCAAGTGCCATCAGGAATTTTCTCCTTTCAGGAAGCCCTTCGCAGTAAATGACGGGTTAGGATATGTATAAAATCCGCTCCCCGACTTCTGGCCAAGCTTTCCTTCATCAAGCATCTTCCGTAATAAATCAGCATTTTTCTTTACCACAGGATCATTCATGGAGCTGGCCCAGAAACTGTTCACCTTCCACATGGTATCAAGCCCGATAAAATCCATTATCCCGAAAGGTCCCATGGGCGTGAACATTACTCCCATCCATGACCTGTCCACATCCTCCACCGATGCGACACCTCTGCCGACCATGGTAAGAGCGGAACTGAGAAATGCCATGAGCATGGTATTGAATACATAACCCGGATGCTCGCGTTTTACATAAATCGGTGTCTGACCCACCCTGCGCGCGAATGCGGTAACGACCTGCAGCGTTTCATCGGAAGTCCCTTTATGGGGCATTACATCGGCAATTGTTGCGTCCCATACATTCGGATGAAAATGGAGCGATATAACCTTGTCCGGCCGGCCGCTCTGTTCTGCAAACATTGACGGAATAAGCGATGAAGTGTTGGAGGTAAATATTGTATGGGTAGCGCATATTCCGTTAAATTGTGAAAACACCTTTCCTTTCAGGGCGGGATCTTCCGGAACATTTTCACTGATAAGATCAACGTTCTTTCCTGCCTCTGCCGCGTCAGTGCTGGTGGCGATCCGTTCCCGTGCCGCAGCAAGTTCAGCGCTGCTGAATCTCTTTGATGTTTCAAGTTCTTTCATAAACCGGTCAATATGCTTCAGTGCTTTTTTCAACATTTCAGGGTCAATATCGTACAGCACCACATCATACCCGTGTATCGCACATTGGAGCGCGATCTGCTGTCCCATCGTACCGGCACCGAGGACAAGAACTTTTTTTATATCTGATACTTCCATGCTGCCTCCTGTATTACATTATAAAATGAGTGCGCCATGCATCATCAACAGCATGAATTCCCTCTGCTCCCGGATTGAACCTCGGCATTGCCGAAATCCTATCCGGGATAACCAATGTCACTTTAAATCTTCCGCAATAAAGAATCAGTCAGCGAATATATCCACCGGATCTCCCAGGGTTATACCGCTGGTATTGTGCAGAACCTTAGCAAGGCCTTCAATTTTCGGCAGTTCATATTCAAAGAAATACCTGAAAACGGTAAGCTTTCCCTTATAGAAAACCCCTTCTTTTGATGATGCGCCGGACTGTAGTTTCGTTTCCGCCGCGAGAGCCTGCACAAGCCACTGCCATCCGACAGCGATAATGCCGAACAGTTCAAGATACAATGTGGCATCCGAAAGAAACCGGTCGATCTCACCCTTCATGGCAAACCCTGTAAGGTGGGCAGTTATCTCCTGCAGTGTCTTCAGCGCGTCTTCCAGCGCCCGGGCTTCTTTCTCCAGAGATCCGTATTTTTTAGCAGTGGAAATTGTCCCTGATGTTTCCTTAAGGAAAAGTGCGAATGCCTTTCCGTTTTTCATGATCACTTTTCTTCCGAGAAGGTCCATTCCCTGTATGCCGGTGGTTCCTTCATGGATCGGATGTATCCGCATGTCCCGGAAGTACTGTTCAACGGAAAAATCCTGGCAATACCCATACCCGCCGAGGCACTGAATCGCGCTGCTGGTGGAAAGAATACCCATCTCCGAAGGATAGGTTTTTGCAACAGGTGTAAGGAGATCAAGTATCAGCTCACAGCGTTCCTTCTCTTCCTCGCCGACAACCCGCGACAGGTCCGTAAGTTTTGCAAGATACATTATCAGCCCCAGCGACCCCTCTGTTACCGCCCGCTGGAACAGCAGCATCCGCTTCACGTCAGCATGGCCAATAATCGGCATCTGGGGTTTCGCGGGGTCCTTCTCTGTTATCAGCCTCCCCTGGGGACGTTCATTCGTATATTCCAGCGCTTCATAATATGCCGCAGTCGCAATGGCCGTCGCTCCCAGGCCGACATCGATCCTCGCTTCATTCATCATCTGAAACATGTAGGAAAGTCCCTTATGGGGCTCACCCACAAGAAATCCCCTGCAGTCATTGTTTTCCCCCATGTACAGCTGGCAGATAGGGGAACCGCGGTATCCCAGCTTGTGGTCTATCCCGCCGCAGGTGACATCATTACCCACAAGGGCGCCATTGTCTCCGGCCCGAAGTTTCGGCACCACGAAAAGGGAAATCCCCTTCACCCCGGCCGGCGCCCCCTGTATCCGCGCCATCATGAGATGCACCACATTATCCGCCCCGTCGTGTTCCCCGGCGGAAATAAATATTTTCTGTCCCTTTATGTTATAATAGCCCTTATCCGTGGGAATCGCAGTGGTCGCCACATCTGAAAGGCTGCTCCCCGCCTGGGGTTCCGTCAACGCCATGGTCCCCTGCCATTCACCGGAAAACATTTTCGGCGTATAGGTGTCAATCAGCTCACGAGTCCCGAAAGACAGTATCAGGTGCGCGGCTCCCGTGGTGAGAAGGGGATACACGCTGCCTGAATAGTTCGCCGCGGAAAAAATAAATCTGCAGATTCCCATAACAAGGTTTGGAATCTGCTGCCCGCCGTGCTCTGCGGAAAAAGGCGCCGCAATCCATCCTCCTTCACCGCATTCACGCATGAATTTCCTCACCGCAGGGTTCACCTTCACGGTGCCGTTTTCGTAGACCGGTGGATTTCTATCCATCTCCCTGAATACGGGATGGAGCAGTTCAGTCGCCATCTTCATCGCCGTCACAAGGACCATCTCGAATGTTTCGCGGCTGTGCTCGCTGAAATAATCGTACTTCGTCAGGGACTCCGCATCCAGCACATCATACAGCATGAAACGAATATTGCGTTCACTGATAAATTTTTCTGCCATAATAACAACTCCTCATCTCAGAGATTAGTTTTTTCAATTACTTTCAACGCGGTATCTTCAAGTATCTTCACCGCGTGTATCAGCATACCAAAACGCTGGTCCTTTGTCTGCCCGTGGAAAAACCGGTAATAAATCTGCTGCGCAATAACCGCCAGACGGAAAAGGCCGAAGCAATAGTAAAAATCCCAGGCATCAACATTCCTTCCGCTCAGTTCACCGTAAAGCTTCACCAGCTCGTTCCGTGACAGCATACCCTCCGCACTGGTCGGCATCTGCCGTATCATCTGAAGGCTCTCCGGATCATCACGGTCAACCCAGTATCCCAGTGAACTCCCCAGGTCCATGAGGGGATCACCGATTGTCGCCATCTCCCAGTCAAGGACCCCAACTATTTCGAGGGGATTTTCCGGATTCAGCACCACATTGTCGAATTTATAGTCCCCATGCACCACGCCGGGAACAGCAGAGTCCTCCTGCAGGTGGTCATGAAGCCACTGCATCACCTTTTCAAAATCCGGCGCATCGGTGGTCCGCGCGGCACGGTACCTGCCGCTCCATCCGTCAACCTGCCGGAACACATACCCTTCGGGCTTTCCGTAACTGTCAAGCCCCACAGCACGGTAATCCACATTGTGAAGATCGCTCTGAATCCGGATCAGGTTTTCACAGAGCTTCGCCGCCCTGTCAGGGGTAATGTGCAGTTCTTCAGGAATGTCTTTCCTCAAAATAATCCCCTTAATCCGTTCCATCACATAAAACTGGCACCCCATAACAGATTCATCGTCAGTAAACGCGAGGACCTCCGGGCAATAAGGAAACACCGGCCGCAGGGCCTTCAGCATGCGGTACTCCCGGGACATGTCATGGGCGGTCTTTGCCTTTTTCCCGAAAGGCGGCCTCCGCAGCACCATCTCCCGCTCACCGGCCCTGATAAAATAGGTGAGGTTCGAGAAGCCGCTGGGGAACTGCCGTATTTCCATCTCCCCTTCCAGTCCCGGTATTGAATCTTTCAGGTATTCTTTCACGCGCGTCATATCCAGCTCTTCGCCGCTGCGTATGACTGTTGGTTCATCAATTATACCCATCACTGCCTCCTTATTTCGCCCTCTTCTCCTTCGGCATTACAAACGACTCAATTAGACTGATAATAAATTCCGCATATTCCTCTACCGAGACTTTGCGCCGTAAATATTTCCACCGCTTCAGATACCAGTCCTGAAGCACCGCCTTTATTGTGGAAGCGGTCAGCACGGTATTACTGACCCGGAATGAGCCCCGGGCAATTCCACATTCAATGATGTCGATAAACATGCTCTCCGTCACAAGCTCGCTCTCAATGGCCAGTTTCTGTTCCGCACGGGAAAGGTTCCTCGCTTCCATAAAGGAAAAGTAAAACCACTTCTGCATCACCTCGTTCAAAAAAAGGTGCGCCCGGATTGCGATCTGAAGACGCTCACGGGGACTCTCCCCCTTTTCCACCTGCTCCTTTAAAATATCCCCGATAATGCGGCGCCCCTGCTCCTGAATGATCTTCGCCAGTTCATCTTTACCGGTAAAATATGAATAGAGCGCTCCCATGCTGAGGCCCGATTCCCGTGAAAGGTCGCGGAGGCTCATCGCCTGAAACCCCAGGGTGTTGCTGAGCTCCAGGGTCGTATTGAATATATTGATGAGGTTCTTTACCGCCACCTCTTCCTTCTTGATTTTAATGGAGTCCCTGTTCTCATGGAACACCGCGCGGCATATCTTTTCCATGGACACCTCGACGATGTTCCGGAACTCCTGATAGGTCAGCGCCGCCGCGCTTATTTCCGTGCGTCCCTTCTTCATACCTGATATTTCCTCAGTATCCTTCGCGCGATAGAAGACTTGTGGACTTCATCGGCGCCGTCGTAAATGCGCGCGGCCCGTTCATGCCTGAAGAAAAACGCGAGGATTGTATCATCGGTCATGCCCAGGCCTCCGTGCACCTGAAGGGCCCTGTCCACCACATGCTGCATGGTATTGGCGACAACAAATTTTATGAGGGCGATATCGTCCCGCGCATCCTTAGGGCCGACGGTATCAATACGCCATGCCGCATACAGGGTCATGAGCCTCGCCGCCTGGATCTCCGCTGCCGACTCCGAAATCCACGCCTGAATAATCTGCTTTGAGGCAAGGGTCTTCCCGTCCGGAGAGATGACCCGCTCGCTTGCCCGCCTGCACATCATGTCGAATGAACGCTTGCATATCCCCAGCCACCGCATGCAGTGGTGAATGCGCCCCGGTCCCAGCCTGTCCTGCGCCATGACAAACCCCTGCCCCTCGGGACCGAGTAAGTTTTTCTGCGGCACGCGGCAGTTCTGGAAAATAATTTCTCCGTGACTGAAATAATCGCTCCCGGAATGTCCCATCACCGGAATGTTCCGCACAAGATTAAAACCCGGCGTGTCACAGGGCACGATAATCATGCTTGCCCTGAGGTGAATCGGCGCATCGGGATTGGTCACCGCCATGGCAATGGCGAATTTCGCGCCGTCCGCGGAACTGGTATACCACTTGTGCCCGTTGATCACGTAATCATCGCCGTCCTTCACCGCGGTGGTGTCCATCATGACCGGATTGGAACCGGGCATATCGACTTCCGTCATCGCAAAGCAGCTGCGGATGTCCCCCGCCACGAGGGGGGCAAGAAATTCTTTCACCTGTTCCTTATTGCCGTATTTGTGAAGGATTTCCACATTCCCGGCATCCGGCGCCTGGCATCCGAATACCAGGTGACCAAGAGGCGATGCTCCCAGGGCCTCCGACACGAGGCCGTGCTCCACGAGGTTAAGCCCCATCCCTCCCAGTTCCTTCGGATGGTTCGGCGCCCAGAGCTCCATCTTCTTCACCATGTTCTTTTTCTCTTCAATAACCGGCAGAAGTTCCCTGAAATCCTTGTTCATGAACTCCGGCTCCAGGGGAATGAGCTCTTGTGCGACAAACTCTTCAATCATTTCGATTATGGTCTTCATTTTGTCAGAAATTGTAAAATCCATACCTTTCTCCTTATACACTGTAGTGATACACCTGTACTACCGGTACGTCAGTATTCCTTCCACACCTGAACATTCAAGATGCCCGTAACAGTTGAATCCGTCCAGGGTGATGCGTTCCGCAGTATATTTGAACCGCGTAAAGGCGGTATTGGCGATCTGCCAGCTCAGCCTCATCGCCGTTTCATCTGAAATTCCCATTGCATACCTGACAGAGGCTGAAATTGAACCCCCTGAGGCAACGACCGCCACCTTGTGCCCCCTTCCGGAGCGCACCATTATTTCCTGCAGCGCATTCCGCACCCGTGCGTTGAAATCCTCCCATGATTCCACATCCGGAATGCGGTCTTTTCCGGAGATCCAGCGCAGCATTACCCTTTCAAACACCATCTGAAATGAGCGTTTACTCTCAAACAGCTTTTCCGCGTCAATGGCAAGTGCCGGTTCCTCTTCAATTAAAACCGGCAGAAGGGCCCGCATGACACTGGCGGTTGCATGTTCATCAAAACCCGGCAGTATCTCAAGCTCGGGGAGTTCCGCACCCTTCTCTGCGTATACGTTCCGTATTATTTCCGCGGTCCTCCGCTGACGTTCAAGGGTACCGGAAATGACCGCGTCAAAACGCCAGCCATTTCCATGCAGCCACTCCGCGGCAACCACAGCCTGTGCTTCACCGGTTTCCGAAAGCCGGTCATAATTGCCCTTTCCGAATGACGCCTGTCCGTGACGGATTACCAGTAAATCGCTCATATAACCTCACAGATAATACCATATATGAAAACATGAAAAAATGTCAAGAATATAAATAGAACGTTCGCTCTTTTTTTCTTGATTTTATTTCCGTTCTTTACTACTATGGTTATATGAAGATTTTGATATGCATAAAACAGGTTCCCGACACCGAGGCAAAACCGGTACTATGTGAAAACGGCAGGGGATTCTTCTATGATCCCGCCAGGACCGCGTTCCGAATAAATCGATTCGACGAATACGCCCTTGAAGAGGCGCTGCTGCTGAAGGATGCGCACCCCGATATCACTATTGATGCCGTGTC
>JAKQCH010000135.1 GCA_029573825.1 Spirochaetota bacterium
AGTGAAGAATACTGATTTCTGTGCTGAATGCCATAAAACGCAGCGGGGAAAGACAGGTATTGTTGTTTCAATATGGTCCGGGAGTATCCATGCGAAAAATAACGGTTCCTGCAACCGGTGCCATGGGGGAAATCCCAATACTAATGATGTAATAAAAGCTAAACTGCCCCAGGACTTTTATATCGGCACACCCGCAAAGACAAATATGGTAGAGTTTTGCGGGAGGGGAGGCTGCCATCGCCCCACAATTCGGGTTTTTGCTGAAAGCCCCCACTATGAATCAGCCAGAAAGCAGGGGGAACCGAATTGTGTTTCATGTCATGGATCCCATAATGTTCAGACCCCTGCCGTAAATATTATTTCTGAAGAAGGGTGTGCACGGTGTCACCCGGTAAACACGGTAAAAAAAATCATACAGTCTCTTGTAGTTATTAATGATGACATCGCGGCTATTCAGAGCAGTATCAAGTATCTTCAGCGGAAAAATGCTGAAACCGGTGATATCGCCGCAGAATTGATTGATGTCAAAACTATCTTCCACCGTGTTGTTCATGGTTTCTCTTCTGAAGATGTTCAATTCAGAAGAAAAGAAATCGAAATTACCCTCAGAAGCCTGAAAAATAAAATTGAAACACGGGTACTTATCGCCCGCCGTCTTGAAATGCTATATTTTATTTCTGCATTTCTGAGTTTTGGTCTGATTGTTCTATTTTCAATTTATGCATTGCGGATGTATTCCCGGCGAAAAAAATAGATCCGTTCAATTGGGATGCTGTTGAACGATTGACCTGAAGATAAAACCTGATGGAAACAGGCCTCTGTAGCCATGTAACCCGGACTTAATTTAATAAAGCACGATGTGCTGTATATGTCGGGTCCCGCCCTTTTCAAACTAAATGTAATTGACGGTATATTGTGTTTCATTATTGTTGCTGGATACTGTTCGGATTTGTTATCGGGACGAGCTTCATGAAATTATAATAATATACAGGGTATGCTATGATAGAACTTGATTTCAACAAAGGGGATGGTCTCATCCCAGCGATTGCACAGGATTATGCCACAGGAGATGTCCTCATGATGGCCTATATTAACAGGGAGTCATGGGAACTTACGCTCAAAACGGGTATTGTGCATTACTGGAGCAGATCACGGAATAAATTGTGGAAGAAGGGTGAGTCTTCCGGGAATGTACAGGAAGTAAAGGAAATACGTGTTGATTGCGATAACGATACGATACTTATTAAAGTAAATCAGATTGGAGATGCTGCGTGCCACGAAGGATACCGCAGCTGTTTTTTCAGGGTCGTGAAAGGTGACGATCTCCAGATTGACGGCGAGAGGGTATTTGATCCCGAAGAGGTGTACGGGGGGAAACAATGAGCGATAACCAGCTGAAGCTCGGTATTCCCAAGGGCAGCCTGGAAAATGCCACCATAGATCTTTTCCAGAAAGCAGGGTGGCGTATATCCGTGACATCGAGAAACTATTTTCCGTCTATTGATGACAGTGATGTTTACTGCGCCCTCGTCCGCGCCCAGGAAATGGCACGGTATGTCGAAAGCGGGGTTCTTGATGTAGGTCTTACGGGAGTTGACTGGGTCCTTGAAAATAATTCCGATGTTGATATCGTGTCTGACCTTATTTACTCAAAAATGAGCACCAGAAAGGCCAAATGGGTCCTTGCTGTTCCGGAAGGTTCTCCAATTAAAACACTGGAGGACTGTAATGGAAAAACTATATCAACGGAATTGGTTGAATTTACCAGAAAATATTTCGCAGAAAGAAACATTGATGTGAAAGTGGAATTTTCCTGGGGCGCGACAGAGGCGAAGGTGGTTGAAGGCCTCGTGGATGCCATCGTGGAGGTCACGGAAACCGGCTCAACCATACGTGCCCATGGTCTGAAAATTATTCACACCCTTCTTGAGACAAATACAAAGCTTATCGCCAACAGGGACAGCATGAAGAATACCTGGAAACGGGAGAAGATACAGCAGATTGCCCTCCTGCTTCGGGGAGCTTTGAATGCGGATAAGCTTGTGGGACTGAAAATGAACATCCCCGGCGCGAATCTTGATAGTGTAGTACATATACTTCCCTCGCTCACGGCTCCCACAATATCCCAGCTGTACAAGTCGGAATGGTTTTCAGTTGAGACGGTAATCAGTGAGGCGGTCGTTCGTGAAATTGTTCCGAAACTTATTGTGGCCGGCGCTGATGGAATAATTGAGTACCCGTTAAACAAAGTGATAAATCGAAGCGACGCAATTGATATGTGATGGATCCGGTATTTGATATAATCCGCCGGAAGGCATCGGAAATATCCTCACACATGGATGTGCCGAGTTTCTATATCGAAAGGCAGAGAGAGCTTGCCCGTTCCAGAAATGTCGCAGATTGTTCACCGGATATTCAATATGCGCGGGATGTGGTGAGTGAAAAGGGTGGGGTTCTCGGGCATGGATTTAGGCATGCCAGGAGTGTTGCCATTGATGCGGGGGCGATTGTCTTCTGCGAAGAGGGTACTGGCGATCAGAGCGGGCTGCTGGCTGAGGGAGTACTTATCGCCGGATTTCTCCACGATATTAAAAGGGATGAGGATGATCACCCGGAAAAGGCAGCCTCTGAGGTTGAACAGATTTTCCGGGACAAGATCAGCCCGCGGATGCTTGAGATAATACTCTTTGCAATCCGGAACCACGAGGCGTTCAGGGAGCCCGCGGTATCGGAAGACCGTGACCTGATGCTCTGTTCAGGAGCGCTGTATGATGCCGATAAATTCCGCTGGGGCCCTGACAATTTCACGGATACCATCTGGAATATGGCGGAAAGTATGGGCCTGTCAATTCAGACGATTATCAAAAATTATGACCGCGGGATTGACGGAATTATCCGTATAAAGAGTTCATTCCGAACTGAAACCGGAAGGCATTAC
>JAKQCH010000138.1 GCA_029573825.1 Spirochaetota bacterium
AGAACAGGCAGCGTGCGCTGTCGGAATTTGATTCAAAGCTGGTTGTTTCAGGCGCCGGGATCCCGGTGACAAGGGAGGTTCTTGCACGGACCCGGGATGAGGCGCTGGAAGCGGCGAGGACGATAGGATTTCCCGTTGTTATGAAGGGATGCGGCCATACCCTTACCCATAAGACGGAACAGGGCATGGTGGTGGTGGGCGTGGGAAATGAATCCGAAGCGGCGCGTGCCTATGATGAATTGACCGGAAAGGGTGTCGCTATTGACGGGATTCTTGTGCAGGAAATGGTGGCCGGCGACAGGGAGCTGGTGATCGGGCTTACCCGCGATCCGCAGTTCGGCCCCTGTGTGATGTTCGGTTTAGGGGGGATATTCACAGAGCTCCTCCGGGACGTGAGTTTTCGTGTGGCGCCTCTCACCGAAGAGGATGCCCGGGAAATGATTGAAGAAATCCGGACGAAGGGTGTCCTCGATGAGTTCAGGGGAAGCCCGGCGGTTGACAGGGAGGTCCTGGTGCGTGCGCTTGTGGGCGTTGGGGACCTGGGGGCAAGATATAGTGAAATAGCGGAGATTGATATCAACCCCCTTATTGTATCGGGGAGCAGACCTGTCGCTGTTGATGCCCTTGTTGTTTTGAAAGAAACAGCATAAAAATTCCACCCCCCCCAACCCCCCGGAGGGGGGCTTAAAGATTTCTTTTAAAAAACAGAAATTGAAATGCATTATTAAAAAAGATATAAAGTCCCCCGTGGGGGATTTAGGGGGTATTCCCGGTAATCAGGAAATAGAGTGAAAATTTTTTTCTGTGGAGAATGGAAAGATGCCGGCAGGTTGTATATTCTGTAAGTAGTAAAAAAAGAAAAGCACCGAGGAGACAGCCATGACCAGTACACTGAAACACGGGAAAGTTGGTATTCTTTTCTCAGGAGGTCCGGCTCCCAGCGCCAATACGGTAATATCCTCCACCGCGCTGAATTTTCTCGATCACAATATTCCTGTTATCGGATTTTACCGGGGATATGAATTTCTGCAGGATTTTAACGTCAATAATCCGCGGCTTCGCAAGGGGTCTCATTTTGAAGAAATTTCCTACAGCATTACCCGTTCCCGGAATGAGCGGGGGATATATCTCCGCACGTCACGGGCGAATCCGGGGAAAAACATTAAAACAACGGAAGACCTCCGGGACCCGGAGAAAAATGTTCGCCTCAGAAACATTCTTGACGCCTGTGAATATCTCGAGGTGGGAGCCATCGTGTCAATCGGTGGTGATGATACCCTGAAGACCGCGAATTATCTCTATCGCATGGGTCTGCCTATCATCCATATCCCCAAGACAATTGACAATGACTATTACGGGATTCCATGGACATTCGGATACTGGACTGCGGTTGATGCGGCGCAGAAGATAATGCTGAACCTCCGTGCCGATGCCCAGGCCACAGACAGCTTTTTCCTCGTGGAGCTTATGGGGCGGAAGGCGGGATGGATCACGTATGCCGCAGGGATTGCCGCGGAAGCTATCATGATGATATCGACGGAGGACTATCCGGGGGATTCCATTGATCTGGAGGAATTAGCGGAACGGATCACCGATGTCATTATCGCAAGAGAGAACAACCGGCGCCCATACGGCGTTATCGCCATTTCCGAAGGATTAGCGGAAAAACTTCCCGAGGGAATGCGCCCCACGGAGACCGACAGGCACGGGAATATCGTATACGGTCAGGCGCATCTTGCTCAGATTATCGCCAACAGGGTGAAGGATATTTATAAGGAAAAGACAGGCCTTGAGGTGAAGCTGACACCAAAGCAGATAGGGTACGAGACACGGGCCGCGGCGCCCATCAGCTTTGATGTTGTCCTGGGAAGCATGTTAGGGTACGGCGCTTACAAGTTTTATTCGAATGGGGAATTCGGGGTGATGGTGTCTGTGACTGACAATTTCGAACTCAAGGCGGTCCCCTTCACGGAGCTTATCGATCCTGAAACGCTGAAGACAAGACTGCGCGGGGTTCCCTGCGGAAGTGATTTCTACACCCTCAAGGAGCGGTTGTCATACCGGAAA
>JAKQCH010000520.1 GCA_029573825.1 Spirochaetota bacterium
TTACCATCAAGAAATCCCAGGCCGTATCCGCCGTATACTGCTTTGGTTATTGTGATTACGATATTCATTGGGATAACCTATTGACGGGCCGTATATTATCAAGACTTTATTTCATGATTTCATGGTATTATTTCAAAACAAGACGCGTCACATGTAACTTTCATACTATATCGCTGCCGATCAGCTCTTCATGATCGCATCATTCATCAAAATACATCCCGAAAAGTGTTAAACAATAATAATCAGGAGCAAATAGTACTTTACTATTTTCCACGGTGTGATATCATTTCAGCAGTTATTCTGCAATGAAACATGAATATGCATTCTAAACATTGTACACCGGTTGTGCTCTCCGCGTTTCTGCTGGTTGCCGTGATATACTCACCGGTGAGGGGGGATGTGCAGCCCCTGCCGGGAATTGAAAACACGGTACGATCATGCGTGCTTGATATGGCCAGGCGGTATCTGGGAGTGCGGTACAGGCTGGGAGGGCATACGCCGCGGGGATTCGACTGTTCAGGGCTTGTGTATTACGTGTTCGGGCAGAGCGGAATTACCGTTCCAAGGACTGCAACGGCACAATATAAGAGCGGCAGACCGGTCGGGCGTGACAGGCTGAAGCCTGGCGACCTGGTGTTTTTCTCGCGGCGGCTTGCGAGGCCTTCTATTCAGCATGTCGGCATTTATGCAGGGGACAATCGCTTCATACACGCCCCCAGTTTCGGTCTCAGGGTTTCCTTCGCTTCAATGAAGGACCGGTACTGGAGGTTGCGGTACCTCGGTGCGGTGACTTTCTTTGTTACGGAAGATGATTCCAGGAAGACCCAATCCAGGACCCACGCTGCGAAATGAACTCCGTGTACCAGTACACGGAGTTCGTCGGAGTGTATTCTCTGCTGTGATGTTTTTCCTCACGGGGAACTATTATTTACTGACATTGAGGTATCGTTAAAAAAATGTCAGCGGTCGTGCATAATAGAAGCAAGCTGTTTAAGAGAAAACAGGAATATTTTTTTCAGCTTTTAAATGATTATGATCAACAGTTAGATGCGCCTGACAGGTGCTGATCGTGATTGTCCGGTATTTATCAAAACCCCTGTAAAAAGGTGCATAGGAACAGATTAGCATGAGTATATCGGAATCAAATTCTGCTATCGTTTTTGCAAGAGTAACTGTTCTTTCATATGTGATGCTGAAAAACTTCTCCGCTAAGTCCGATGTCATGAAAATTGGACATTTCTCCCTGCTGTAAATAATATCGACAACAATATTTCCATTTGAATTTGAAAAGTCGGCGAATGTATAGGGATAAAGAGCGCAATCAAGCGGTTTCCTGGTGCATTTCTTCTCGATTTTTTTGCATACAAGTCCTATACCTGAATCATGCAGGTCGAATTTGTCCTCGAATGACACTGGTGAGTCCTTCAATGAAAGATATTCGATTTCATAAGGGAGCAGTCCGGTAAAAGTATTTGCCGGCTTGCCTTTCTCCGTTACTTCAGACTGGGGGAATTCACAGCAGTCACAATTGTTCTGTTCACACATGGTATTGCAGATCGTATTTTCCCCGTTACCGCCCAATATCGAAAATAGTTTGTCATACAAATTAAAAAGAGTTGTTTTTGAAGTGGAATATCT
>JAKQCH010000162.1 GCA_029573825.1 Spirochaetota bacterium
CCTGAAGATCATGCGCACGAAACATATCCCCGACTCATCCCAGGACTGGCAGAGCTCATTCTGGAGCTGCGGAATAATTATTGACGATAGAATTTTCTTTACCAGCGACACACGGTACGACCCGGAACTGATTGAATATTATGATGCGATGTACCACTTTGAGACGATTTTTCACGACTGCCAGTTCTTTACGGGCGGGGTCCATGCGTCACTTGAAGAGATCAGTCAATTCCCCACTGCCATAAAAGAACGTATATACCTCACCCACTATGGTGACAACTGGGAGGAATACCAGGATACAATTGCCGGAAACAGCTTCGGCGGACTTGCACAGCAGCATATTTATTATAGTTTTTAATCATTTCGCTGCGTATTCACAACTGCCTCTAAAAACTCCCGCTAAAAAAGCCCGGTAAAAGCCAGAGTACAGGCATTATAAATCTTGACCAATTTCGCATTGTATGGTATAATTTTAATATTATACCGGTACTCAATAAAAATATCACGAACTGAATAAATACAGTATTTTTGCAAATCTGACGTCCTCCCAGGGGATATGAAATACAGGCTGACAGCATTTCTCTTCATTCTTGCAGTCACCATTATGATTGCATACTGTTCCGGTACACCGGCACCAGATATTCCTTCAGCGAAGAGTGGGTTTCTCGATCTGCGCAACTGGGACTTTCACACCCGGGGTATTATTGAGTTGAAAGGAAACTGGGAATTTTACCGGAACCAGCTTCTCACGTCTGAAGATTTCAGTCATAAAACACCTCCCCGGAAAACCGCATATATAAACGTCCCGGACTCATGGGATAATCTCTCCGTACACCGCCAGCCCTCCGGAGGCAAAGGCTATGGAACATACAGGTTGACAATACTGACCAATGCGCCAGAGACCCTGCTGGGAATGCGGTTCAGACAGGTATTTCAGGCCGCGAAGATATGGATAAACGGCGATCTTCTTTCCGAGGCCGGTACAGTCGGCACAACCCCGGATACCATGCGGCCTGAACGATCAACGCGCAGTATCTATTTCCAGCCCCGTAACCGCAGCCTGGAGATAATTGTTCAGATGGCAAATTATCATCACCGTACAGGAGGAATGAGAGAATCCATTGAAATCGGATTGGCCGGTCAGATTCAGAAGAAACGCGACCGTATGCTTGCCTATGACCTCTTCATTTTCGGAGGTCTTTTTATTATTATGCTGTATCATCTCGGGCTGTACCTCTACCACAGGAAGGACATCGCAATGCTGTTTTTCGGCATACTATCCCTTGTTCTTGCCCTGCGCGCGCTTCTGACCAGTGAAATATTTCTCACCAGCCTCATGCCAGCGCTTCGCGGTGAAGCACAGTTTAAAATTGAATATATTTCCTTTTACCTCACGGTACCGCTCCTGGCAATGTTTTACAATTCAATGTACAAGTCCGAGGTCCACCCTGTTCTATATAAGGGCATTATCGCCACGGGCTTTCTTTTTTCAGCTTTTGTCATCGTCACTCCCCTTTCCGTATACAATTATACCGTAATACCATACTCTGTTTTTTTTGCCGCCTCATTTCTCTATATGATCGCAATATTATCACTTGCTTCATACAGAAACCGTGAGGGAGCCCTCATGCTGCTCCTGGGTTTCCTTATCCTCTTTGCGACGGCAATAAACGACCTCCTTCATAACTTTAATATCACACAATCAATGGTCCTTTCTCATTTCGGATTTCTGATTTTTGTCATAATCCAGTCAATGGTGCTTTCAAAAAAATATGCACTGGTACTTTTCTTCAGTGAGGAAAAGGAAAAACAGCTATCAGCAGCCAGCTCAGCATATTTAAAGGAACAGGATGAACGTAAACGGATTGAAGAGGACCGTGAAAAGCTCCAGGAGGAAATTACCAGCCGTGAAAAAATCCAGAGGGAGCTTACAAAAAGCGAAACAAAATACAGGGCCCTTTTTGATACCAGCCCCCAGGGTATAGTAATATCCACTCTGGATGGTAAAATTCTTGAGGCAAACAACGCATTCATGAAAATGCTGAAATATTCGACGCGTGAACTGCAGGATATGACATGGAAGGACTTCACCCCTGAAAAATGGCATAACATCGAGGAGGGGGAGCTGATAAAACTCATAAAGGAGAGAGTACCGATCACCTACGAGAAGGAATATATACAAAAAGACGGCCAGACCTTCGCGATCTCCCTGACGTCATGGCTTATCAGCGGTCAAAATGACGAGCCCGCAAAAATTTTTACAATTATAAGCGACATCACTGAACGCAAACATGCGGAGGAAAATCTTCTCCTGGATGAATCGAGACTTGAAGCGCTCCTTGACCTGAACATGATGGGAGAATCTTCGATTAATGAAATAACTGATTTTGCCCTGGAGGAGGGAGTACGCCTCACAAAAAGTGAAATCGGATATCTCGCTTTTCTCAATGAAGATGAATCTGTTCTCACCATGCATACCTGGTCACGACTTGCGGTTGAACGGTGTAATCTTCCGGAAACACAGAATGTTTTTCTTGTAAACGAGACAGGGCTCTGGGGTGAAGCAGTCCGTCAGAGAAAACCTGTCATTACGAACAACTACGATGCGCCGAATCCTCTGAGAAAAGGATTACCCGAAGGGCACACCCCACTTTCCCGCCACATGAACGTGCCTGTGTTTGACGGGAGAAAAATAGTGGCCGTTGCCGGTGTGGGAAACAAGGGGCAGGATTATAACGATTCCGATGTCCGCCAGCTGACACTCATCATGCAGGGGATGTGGCGGCTTATCCAGAGAAAAAACCACGAGGAGGAGCTTATCCGCGCACGGAAAATTGAGTCACTGGGGATACTGGCGGGGGGAATCGCCCATGACTTCAACAATCTTCTCACCATCATTTACGGCAATCTTTCCCTTGCGAAACTCACTGTGGACAAAGACTCTCAGAATTATATTCTTTTAACAGAAGCCGAAAAGGCGTCATTAAACGCAAAAAACCTCACCCGGCAGCTTCTCACGTTCTCGAAGGGGGGAGCTCCAATAAAAACAACGGCATCGGTAGAGAATCTTCTGCGTGACACTGTTAATTTTGTCCTGAGCGGCTCCAATGTTCGGGCCGTTTTTTCTATCCCGGAAAATCTCCGTGTTGCGCATATCGACGAAGGTCAGATCAGCCAGGTAATTCACAACCTTGTGATCAATTCCCGGCAGGCTATGCCTGAAGGGGGCACCATCACTGTCAATGCAGAAAACATCGCCCTGACCGCTGACGCTACTGCCGGACCGGGTGAAGGCGACTTCATTAAAATTGAAATTATTGACGAAGGTTCCGGCATACCGGAAGAAATTCGTACGAAAATATTCGATCCCTATTTTACCACGAAAGACACCGGGAGTGGCCTCGGTCTCGCGGTCTGCTATTCAATCGTAAAAAATCACGGTGGATATATCTCCGCGCAGTCAGGGAAAGAGAAAGGCACCATTTTCACCCTTCATCTTCCCGCTGCCGAAGATACCGGCACCCGCCAGGAAATACGCGCAGGAAAACTGTTTACCGGCACCGGTAAAATCCTTGTGATGGATGATGATCCCTCGGTGCTGAAAATCACACAGCTTATCCTTGAATATATCGGATATGAGGCGGTGGGCTCCTGTCATGGTGAGGAAACAGTTTCGCTTTACCGTGAAGCGGCGGATTCCGATAAACCATTTGACGCGGTAATAATGGATCTGACGATACCGGGAAAAATGGGCGGCGCCCGAACAATTCAGAAACTACGGGAAATTGATCCCGGCATAACGGCGATTGTGGCCAGCGGTTACTCCAATGACCCCATCATGGCCCGTTACGGCGAATATGGATTCGCAGCGGTACTCGCGAAACCCTACCGCCGTGAAGAGCTTGGTGAAGTACTTAACCGGGTTCTGAAAGAAAAAAATAACAGGAAACCTGATGAAGCAAATTCATAATGACATGCGGCAGATATTCGGGAAGGCCATCGAAGCGGCACGTCCCGTGAGGACAATTCATGATATTCTTTCATGCTCAGAAGGGATGCTGACTGTATCCGGGAAGGGACCTCTGCTCACCTATAATCTTTCCGGGTTCTCACGGATACTGATATGCGGCGCCGGGAAAGCTTCCGCGGCTATGGCGCGCGGTGTTGAGGAAGTTCTCGGCGACACGGTGTCCGGCGGTATCGTGGTGGTGAAACACGGCCATACCGATACCCTGTCACGCACCGTTATCCACGAAGCCTCACATCCCGTTCCCGACGGGTCCTGCGTTCTCGGCGCGCAGAAAATTTATGAATGCGTCGCGAAAGCCGGCAAAAACGATCTCGTCATCGCATTGATTTCAGGCGGCGGTTCCTCGCTCCTGGCTCTCCCCGCCGGAAATATAACCCTGGATGAAAAGCGTACTGCAACGGATATTCTGCTGCGAAGCGGCGCCTCAATTCATGAAATGAACACTGTCAGGAAACACATATCTGACATAAAAGGCGGAAAGCTCGCACGTGCAGCTTACCCCGCCGCCGTTCTGGTCCTCGTCATTTCCGATGTTGTAGGAGACAACCTTGACGTAATCGCATCGGGACCATTTTCTCCTGACAACTCGACATACCATGAAGCCCTTGAAGTTATCACGAAATACGGCCTTCAGGAATCTGTGCCCACGGCAGTGATGACCCATCTGACACAGGGGTCACTCGGAAATATACCGGAAACGCCGAAACCCGGTGATTCCGTTTTTGAAAACATCACAAGCCGCATTATCGCTTCCAACATCGTGTCCCTTGAAGCGGCACGGGAGGAGGCAGTCAGCCTGGGCTACAATACGATAATACTATCCTCTTCCATTGAAGGGGACACCGCGGAGACCGCCACATGGCATGCCGCGATTCTCAATGAAATCCTCGCATCTTCACACCCCCTTCCCCGTCCCTGCTGCATCCTGAGCGGCGGTGAAACGACTGTCCGCGTGAAGGGAAACGGCCTGGGCGGCAGAAATATGGAATTCACGCTGCAGATGGCGCGGCACCTCAGGGGGAAACCGGATGCCGCTGCGGGAAGTATCGGCACGGACGGCACGGACGGACCCACTGACGCCGCGGGAGCAATCGCTGACGGCGGCACGGTGAACCGGGGTAATGCAATCAATCTGAACATCGACGATTTCGCGGCGCGGAATGATTCATACCATTATTTTGACAAACTGGGAGACCTGATCCGGACAGGCCCCACCAACACAAATGTTATGGATGTACGCGCAATGATTGTGCGGTAGTAATTTTCCGCACCACACCGGTATTACCGTGTACGGAAGCTGATCATCCTGCCGTATTTCACGAGCTCAACCTGTTCCGTTTTCATGAGAAACTGAAGCGTTGTCTGCACCCATCCCTCAGCCGCACGATGTTTGATCCATCCCGCGCCGGGATACAGGCTGTCAAGGAGGTCTCTGAACATAATCCCTTCACCTCCTTTCGCGGTTATCATTTCCAGAACCTGCTCCGTTCTCTTCATCCGGATATCAATCAGTTCCTGAATGCGTTCAACAGGATCCGTCACAGGGCTCCCGTGGGCGCTCAGCACCAGGTTCAGCCCCGGAAGGTCCCTCATCCGCTTGAGGGACGTAATATATGCCGCAAGGTCTGATTTCGGAGGCCCAAGCCATGTAGTCATTGCGCGCATTATATTGTCCCCGGCAAACAGTATTCCCCGCAGCGGGTCATAGAGGGCGATATGATCCTCCGCATGGCCGGGAACGTGCAGCACCTGCCACGATTCCCCGTTTACCGGGATGCTGCAGTT
Source organism: Spirochaetota bacterium (assembly GCA_029573825.1). GTDB lineage: Bacteria > Spirochaetota > UBA4802 > UBA4802 > JAGODF01 > JAKQCH01. The sequence goes on from JAKQCH010000162.1 coordinate 5,816, forward strand.
TTCTTCGATCACAATGTCAGGTGCCGCGGGAAAGGATGTGCCGTATAAATGCTCGTAATACCTGTTGATCGGCTGCCGGAGAAGATTCATCATATTCCGCTGCATAACCGAAGGGTATGCCATCTCCCACCAGTCGTCCCCGGTATGATACGAGGCGCGATACCGCTCTTTCGAAGCAATCATTTCAAAGGAGCGTTTCGTCATCATGGTGCGGAGCCCCAGTGAACCACGAAATCCCCGCAGGCCGGCGAAGTGGTCCGGATGCGCATGGCTGAGAAGCACCCGCGAAACCGAAAAGCTCCGTCCCTCCCTTCTGCACTGTTCCTTTATCGACCCGAATTCTTTACAAAATTTCCTTACCGCGTTCCTGTTCCCGTAACCCGCATCAAATACTATTCCATCAGTTCCCGGAACCACATAGATATTCACCGGGGGCTTCAGGAGACCCAGGGCGCCCTTTTCTGTTATTCTGAAAATTCCGGGATAAACCTCATTGATCATGACGGTATCATATTGTACGCTTCAGCAGTATTATCATAATAAGTTTCTTCACGGAAGATTGCGCGCTATCTCCCCCCTCATGTCTCCTCGTTGTTGCGTACACTGCCGTCTCCTTCTTGCCGCATTATTACTGAAACTTCTATCACGCTTCCAGAACGGCAATATAATCATCGGGGGCATTACAAGTTCTTCAACTCTACAGATATGGCGGCTGAAGTCAATTCCAAAACTCATCACTGTTCGCATCTCGCTCAATCCGGAGAACACGATTATCTGCATATATCCCGATGCTGACATCTTGACATAATTTGTTTTATGCAGTATATTTCTGACAAAGAAACA
>JAKQCH010000193.1 GCA_029573825.1 Spirochaetota bacterium
AGTGAAATCCTCAATACATCACCCTCTTCATGTACCGCAAGGGGCTTCACCGGTCCTTTCGCGACACTGGTAATTTCCTGTCCGATATAATTATAGGTGGATTTACTGACGCTGCAGCACTGAATTGTTGAGGCCCCTGGAACCGGGTCAAGGCGCCTTCCCATGTGGGCGCACCGGTTGATAAAGGCATGATACGCATCATCATCCCCCTTTATCAGCAGAATTCTTTCCGGCAGTCCCTTCCCTTCGATCCGTACCGCTCCACCGCGTTCTGCCAGCTCCGGCACTGCCTTTTTATTCAGAATGATCTGCCCTTCCCTGTACTCCCAGGCATTATCCGCCGCACATGTTTTTGTCGCGGGAATACCGAATATGCGCTGAATAATTGATCTCTTCAATGATTTCACTGCCATAACATCCACCTTTTATTCATTATTTTCCGGGACCACGGCGTATCCGGATAATACAAATGCGCGAAGGGAGTATCATCCGGTTACACCATCACCCGGAAAAATAACCGGACATGGCGCCAATGTCAACTGATAAAAAATCCCAGAAGGTTCTCAGCAGTCTCTCTGAGACGCGCCTCCTCGTCGATATCATTTCTCCCGCTGGAATGTATTTGGTCGACAGTTCCGGTCTCCGTCAGTCCCGCAGTGCGGAGGTCTGAATTTATATCACCCCGGCGGAAACTATCAAGGACCAGTGCGGTAAGTTTTCGTATCCGCACCGCCTCAAGTTCCACCATCCGCTGTTCACCGTATTTTTTCTTTGCCTCCGTGGAAATATCGACCATATCCTCGCCGCCGCTGACCTTCCGCAGGAAATGCCGCTCTCCATGCATCGCCTTATGGTGTTCAATATTCCTGTGACGTGTTCCGGTAAACCCTGACAAATTGTATATCTTCATACACATCCTCCCGAAATGAGTTTTTTAGATTCCTCTGTACCGTGCTTCTATATTTATTATCGCAGAAAGCTATATTTATGTTTAGTATATTTTTGTGTGGGTTGCGATTTTTTTTAGCTTCCAGACCGGAGACAACGGGGCAAAGAAGCGTCCTTCCGTTTATAAGTAGAAATATAATCATATTATTTCTTATTTTATTGATTAATAGTTGCATTATATTTATGATAAATGTACAGTCAAACCTGTACCCTTAACAATAACGAGTAAAAAATAAAAAACTGGAGGTAGCGCAATGGACAGGGAGTTTTTATGGAGAGAGGCATACGCGGAAGGTGTCCCGCGCCATGTCGATTATGACCGGATAACGCTTCCGGATGCCCTGAAAAGAACAGCATCCGAGTTTCCGGGCAAGGATGCACTGATTTTTATTGATTCCCGAATAAAGTACAAAGAGCTGAATGACATGGTAGATAAAGTTGCCGGTTTTTTCACTGAATCCGGAATCAAACAGGGTGACAGGGTCGCCATGCTGCTTCCCAATATCCCGCAGATCGTCATAGCCACCTATGCCGCATGGCGCCTCGGTGCAGTTGTGGTAATGAACAATCCCCTCTATTCCGACAGGGAACTGGAGCACCAGCTTAACGATTCCGGATCAACGGTACTGGTAACCCTTGACCTCCTTGGACCGAGAATGATAGCGCTCCGGGACCGGACGAAGGTGCAAAAAATAGTGGTTGCCCACATCCGCGACCACCTGGGGTTTCCCAAGAAACAGCTGCTTCCCATTGTCGCGAAAGACAAACACCGGGACATCCCCCCCACAAAAGATGTTGTGGAATGGATGGACATACTCAAAAAATATCCCGCAACAGACCCCGGCATCACCGTTGATTTTGACAGCCTCGCATGCCTGCAGTACACCGGAGGAACAACAGGCGTAAGCAAGGGAGTAATGCTTACCCATTCGAACCTCTCCTGCAATGTGCAGCAGATTATCGCGTGGTTTCCCACCTTTAAGAGGGGAAACCTTGTGGGTCTTGGCGTGCTGCCGTTCTTTCACATCTTCGGCATGACCGCGGTCATGAACTACTGTATATGGCAGGGGTTCACTGACGTCCT
>JAKQCH010000203.1 GCA_029573825.1 Spirochaetota bacterium
TGATTCGTTCTTCAGGCGTTCAGCATCGATCAGCATGGTAATCATTCCGGCATATCCGTCTTTTGTTACCAGAACGGCGCTTCTCCACGGAACAAATGCTCCGGAAACATACGAGACACTTACTGTCCGTGTACCAATGAAAGCATCAATCTTTTGTGCTTCCATCAGCTCCATTATTTTTTTTATCCGCTTGCTGTAATTCAGTGTGATATTCATTGTATCGACCTCCCCTGTGGTTTTTCTTTTATCCGGTTATTGTTTCAATATTACCTGATAAACAGAATAATAATTATTCAAAGTATTTTTGAATTCAAATAAAAAAAAGTGCGTCCCTTTCTTGTTAAAGAAGGGGTGACTGCCAACAGGTTTTTTCTTCTTTTGAGAATCACCACAACAATCAAGAGAAAAGAATATGGCCTGTCAGCACTTAATACAGGAAGAAAGAACAATGATCTACGAATTTTGTAAAGTAGAATATTATATATCGCAAATAGCATCAGAACAAGGAAGGCAGTAATCCACTATTTTCAGAAAAATAAAAAAGAAATACCGGGAAACGCGGGTATAGACTCAAACAGGTTCATGAGAAAACCAGAGAACGAAAGCAAACGGCATATAATGTTACAAATGGAATTTCGATATTGAGGAAGAAGTTACAAGGATACTAAAGGGGAAATGGAGTCCTGACAAATATCAGAAAGCCTTACTGGGAAAATGACAGGAAAGCAATGATAAAACTCGTTAGTATGATAACTTTTCTTGCAATAAATATAATTTCTTCAGAGTGTGTACATTGGTAGCTATAATTTGGTTTGGCTATGCATAATACTATGTTTGCAAATGGGGTACAGAGTGAATGCATCCGTCATTTTTGATATGATTTTTATGGTGGTGGGGGGCCTCGCAATTTTTCTTCTCGGCATGAACAATATGTCCAGCGGGATGCAGGCGATTGCAGGGGACAGGCTCAGACAGCTTATCAGCGCCGTCACCAACAACAGATTTATGGCAATTGCTGTCGGCTTTCTGGTGACCGGCATTATTCAGTCAAGCTCTATTACCAGCGTCATGGTAGTAGGCTTCGTAAATGTGGGCGTGATGACCCTGACTCAGGCAATTGGGGTAATTCTCGGGGCTGATATTGGAACAACTGTGACGGGGTGGATACTGGCGCTGGATATCGGAAAATACGGCCTCCCCCTCCTGGGCGTTGCGGGTCTCACCTTCCTTTTTGCGAAGAAGGAAGGGCTCCGCTATACTGCGCTCATGATAATGGGGATAGGAATGATATTTTTCGGACTTGAGCTCATGAAGAACGGGTTCAAGCCGATACGTGAAATACCTGAATTTCTGGCCCTCTTTGCCCGTTTTACACCGGGGACCTTCGGCGGCCTTATGCTGTGCCTTTTGACTGGAGCATTCGTCACTGCGGTAGTGCAATCCTCCTCTGCCTCGGTGGGAATAGTCATGGGAATGGCGGCAACAGGTGTCCTGAAATTTGATACCTCTGTTGCACTGGTCCTCGGGATGAATATCGGTACTACGGTAACCGCACTCCTGGCATCAATCGGGACCACCACAAATGCAAAGCGAACCGCATACGGACACACCATCACTAAAATTATCGGGGTGTTATGGGTGCTGCCCTTTTTCCCGTTGTTCCTGAGCATCGTTGTGTATTTAACAGGAAACGATCCCGGCACCATCCGGATTGAAAACGGCGCGGAATCGTATCCTTACATCGTCCACAGCATCGCGATTGCCCATACAATTTTTAATATAGCCAATGTAGTTCTCTTCACTCCCTTTATCCACCCGTTTACAAGGCTTCTGGAAAAGATTGCGCCGGAGAAACCATTTCAGGAACAGCCGCGCCTTACCCGATATGACATTCGGATGCTCGATACCCCTTCCCTGATTATCGAACAATCACGCCGCGAGATACTTCACATGGGGGAGCGGATAATTCTCATGTTTGATCACTTGCAGAAGATTCTCCACGATGAAAACCATGACAAAGACGCTGCGAAAATGATTTTCCAGTATGAAGAGGAACTGGACACCATGCAGAAGGAGATATCAATCTTCCTTGTTGATACAATTCCTTCTGACATAACACATGAACAGGTTCGGGAAGCACAGTCGCAGCTTCGTATCGCCGATGAATACGAATCGATCAGCGACCATATCACCACAATTCTCAAGCTGCATTTAAAACTTGACATGGCAAAGATACATCTAACGTCTGAAAAACATGATGACATGCTGAAGCTTCATGAGCGTGTGGTAAAATATTTCTTTTTGGTCCACCAATCAATTGAGAAACGCCACCCTGAAGAACTCACGAAGATATACGCGGAAGGCAATACAATCACACACCATTTCCGCGAACTCAGAAGTGACCACCTGGAACGGCTTTCAAGGAAAAAGCTGGACCCTCTCATGAGCGTATGTTATATGAACATGCTCAACGCATACCGTACTATCAAGGATCAGGTACAAAATGTGGCAGAGGTTCTTGCCGGGGAAAAACAGAGATAATATTTATGAAGGGAACACACAACGGGACCATCATACAATGGCGTCAAAAAACGATCCCGGCTCTGGGATGGGACTGCGGGTCTGCACGCGTCCGCTGCTGTTATACTCAGGTTCGCCTGAATTATTCGCAAGTCCCAGCAGCCGGTGATGGTCTTCGGGGAGAGGCTTGGCATAGGTGATATTAGAAGACGTCCTTCTGGTAACACCATGAATTTTCTCTACCCGGCCTTCACCGTAAACCGGCCATACATAGAACCTTTCGGAATTACCCTTCTGGTTCTCGACTTTATTGAAATTTATTACCGATAAGCCGCTTGATATCCTCATAGAAACAATATCGGTAATCCCTGGTTCAATCTTTAATCTATTATTTCTTGACCTGTATACTACATGCGGTAGCATTAATGTATTAAAAAATAAACGAGAACCCGATGAAAGAAAAAACCTCCCCCACGATGACAGCGAAGCGTTCAAAAACAATATTGGGAAAGCTTCTCAATTACTATGGTGAACCTGTTGCTGACCTTCAATTTCAAAACCTGTACCAGCTCTGTGTTGCAGTTGTGCTTTCAGCTCAGACAACAGACAAACAGGTCAATGCCGTTACCCCGCACCTTTTCTCAAAATATCCCGACTTCCCAAGCCTTGCTCGTGCAAACATCTCAGATGTGGAGGAAATAATCAAAAGTACAGGCTTCTACCATAACAAGGCGCGGAATATTGTCCTTCTCGCGGAAACGATTGTGGAGAAATTCAACAGAAAAGTTCCCGCCACCCGGGAAGAGCTCACCTCTCTACCCGGGGTGGGAAGAAAAACAGCAAATGTTATTCTCTCCGTGGGATTCGATATTCCGGCGTTTGCCGTCGATACCCATGTTCTCCGCATCGCCAACCGGATAGGGTACATTGCTTCAGAAAATCCCCTTGAAGTGGAAAAAGCTATCACTACAACCCTTGATGAAAGTGAATGGAAGAGAGCACACCTGCTGCTCATCCGTCACGGCAGGGTACTCTGTACTGCACGTTCACCCCGCTGCAGCGAATGCCCCGTCAACTCCCTCTGCGGTTTCGCAGATAAAACTGCTTGAATTTACTGATCACTTCGGGGTCGTTTTTACTCGTATTTAACACTTGTGCGGGATCAGAGCCGGTAATTGTCCGGAGAGACTCGTAGGATGCGTCAACAAGACCTGAATCGATATCTGTCAGATACTCCATCAGAAACGGAACCGCTCCGGGCTCCTTTGTCATGCCGAGGACTGCGATGCCCCAGAGCTTGAAATTTCTGTTTGCCCCCGGTATTTTTTCCTGCAGATAGTCCCGTTTTCCTGCGGCGTGACGGGCGGCAAGGGCGATAATATTTGAAGCGCGTTCAATTTTTTCTTCAGGGACAAGTGAACTTTCATACGCGTAGTTTACTATCTTTTCGAAGGATATTTCAAGTTCACGGTCCTCTATCTGTCCGGCAACAGTATCAGCCAGCTCCACATCTCCCGAAAGGAAAAGCTCCTCCCACTCCCTGTCGCTGTAGTCCAGACGGTAACGGTCAGCAGCGGCATGATCCAGCAGCTCGCTGAAGAGCACCATGTCTCCGGTCCGTGTCACAATTGTCTTCAGGTCACTATAGGGAAACTCAAAGCCAAAGCGCAGCAGAACAAGGCCGCTTTCCTTTTTTTGAAATGAGGCAATACCGGAATAGCGGAAAACCAGGTAGTTGGCGCTTATCGCGGTTATGACAAGGGTGATACTGAGAACGGTTGCCATCAGAACAAGGAACAACCTGCTGCGCTGTATCATGAATTCAAAAAACAGGAGGGATATTAAAAGGACAAGCTTCAGTACTTTTACTACACCTATTCCCGGTGAGCTGAAAAATATTGTATAAAGAATTTTATCGACAAAATAATACGCCACCGATACCCCGATAAAAATTGCGATTTTAACACCGGGACCTTTTTTCAGTTTTAAGATCAGGAAAAGCAGCAATGAATAGATAACAAGGTTGGAATAGCGTCCGTTTAAAAGGCTCAGAA
>JAKQCH010000204.1 GCA_029573825.1 Spirochaetota bacterium
GGTTATTTTAATGCAGATCTCGGCCTTCTCAAGTCGGTGGTCCAGGGAATGGGTGGCGGAATCGGTTTTACCCTGGCGCTGCTGCTGATGGCTGGAATCCGTGAACGCCTTGAACTTGCCGCCATACCGGAAAATCTGAAGGGTCTTCCCATTACTTTTATTGTTGCGGGACTTCTTGCGCTGGCATTTCTTGGTTTTTCCGGGATGCAGATATAACTTCAGCAGAATATCAGAACAGCATTACATTATTATTCTGTAATACAGAAGCAGAATTTCATTTCCATAAAAAAGCGAGACGCACAGTCCCAGAGTGAGAAACGGTGCGAAAGGAATTTTGATTCTGAATCCCTGTCCCTTTGCAGCTGCGTATATAACACCGAAAAGAGCTCCGGATATTAGCGCTGCTTCAAGCACCACGATTGACTGTTCAAGTCCTGTTATTGCCCCCAATACCGCAGCATACTTTATATCGCCTCCGCCAAAACTGCCGGGCAGAATGAACATGATCACCAGAAAGAATATACTCATCAGAAGGAGTCCGTAAAGATTGTCAAGAGGCCTCCCGTTCAAAAGGAGCGGATATAAAGACATCACCCCAAGGATAATAAGTAACCCGCCGGATATTGTGTAGGTTTTGATATCAACCACGGCAACAGTGATAGAAATACCAATAATAAGGTACATAATGAAAGCATGTACCGTTATGCCGAATTTAACAGCAGCAAGCACCGCAATAACGCCATATAGTATTTCCATCACCGGATATACCGGTGATATTGTTTCATGACACCGGGGACATTTCCCCCTGGATAGAAAATACCCTGCAACCGGAATTAGATATAGCGGGTGGATACGGGCCCCGCACTCAGGACAGTGTGATGAATGGACCATTGCCTTCATCGGGTCACGGGAAAAGGACCCGTCAACTATACGCAACGCCAGGGTATAAAAAAAACTGCCAAACACGGTACCAGAAAAAAAAGCCCCCCACAACAATGCCCCCTGCATACACATTCACCTTTTCATTTGCTATTGCCGGATAAAACAGTACCACCCGGATAATATTACTTCTGCAGAGGTTCTTCGCGAACAAGGGTCAGGCTGACCTTTTCCAGCACTGCTGCAGTCTGCGCACTCCCCTGATCAGCTGCGGGAACCGTATCCATTGTATTAAAGAAACACCTGTTTTTATCAATTCCGAACTCCTCAAGCACATCAAGGATATTCCTAATTCTCACCATCCAGCGGTAGGCATTAATCAACTCTCCGGGATAGGTTGTGCGCGCATCAATGCGAATTGGCAGCCGGGAAAACCGCGCCCCTTTCATCGCGAAATCCTTAATTCTGTTTTTCATTCTGAAGTTAAAAACCAGTGAGTCCTTTTCAAAATCAATAACGGTGGAAGCACAAACAGGCTTCAGGTTCTCCTTATTACCGGGAGAATTTATTGCGGACGGAACAGACTTCGGAACGGGTACAACGCTTCCTGAGATCACACTGGTGAGGAGTGAAGTGTCCCTGGCAAAATTCGAAAATCCATGCCCGGTCGGGTAGCCCGCTTCAGACCAGATATCCTCCGCAAGGTCATATAATTCGCTGAAACTATTGTAGGTCTTCCCTTTCATTCCGAAAAATTCCATATTGTCATTTATATCAACGGGAAAGACGCCATCGAGCATCAATTTTGCAGTATCAGGTGAGACCTGATATGCTGAAGCTAATATTTTTTCTGCCGGTTCACGGTTGCTTCTGAGATCAAGCACCCCTTCCATCCATCCCTTGATAAATTTCTGTATGTGGGGCGCATTTACATACAGGGTCTGCTCTCTTCCAACGAACAACCCGGGAATAAGCCTGTCCGCATCCCGTGTCGACGCAATAACAGTATTTTTATTACCAGCCCCGATGAGGCGTGAAACTGCACACACCGGATACTTTCCGCCATGGAAAAGAGTATCTGCGTCGGCGTCGGTATAGGTAAACTTCCACTTCACCTCATTACCCGTTAAGCTGTTACAGCGAAGAAGGTACAGGGCAAGAAAGTGTGAAACGCCTGATTCCACACAGAGGGCCTTTCGCTCTTTCAATCCGCTCACGGAAATAATTCCCCTCGAAAATACCGCATGTTCTCCGGCAGACCAGGAATACTGCATGAAGGCCACTGGATTTATTGTTCGATACCGGGAGTACATGACGGTAAAGCGCTGCAGATCAACCCATGTAATATCAACGCTGTTATCAGCTAAAAGTTTCATGCAGGTTTCCGGATTTTCCACTATATGAAACTCAACAAGGAGCCTGTGGTTTTTGTAAAACTTTGACTCTCTGTTTGCCTTCAGTCCGTTATTTTCCAGAATACCTGCGGCAAATCCCCCGCCCGGATAAACTGCCACCCGCAGCGGCCTGTCATCAGACCATTTTTCTATATCGACAACTGGTCCCTGCAGCATCGGCATTATCCTGTTATCAGAACATGAAACCATGTCACCCGTAAAGAGGACGATAAGGACGGCAACGATTGTGAGTGCTGCGAGAACCATTTTCCCGGCAATAGTGATTTTAATGCCCTTCAAAATATTTACCCCGGTCATGAATATTGTTGTTATATGACGAATTAGAAAAGAAACACGACATGATGTCAATGCGATTATATCTGTAAAATACTATTAATTACAAAAGAGGATATGACACCATGACATTAATCAGACGGAGATATTACATGCAAGAAAGATATGATTAAAAGGAGATATAATAATTAAGGCCGAACATCAAAAAGTCGCCTTTCACGCGCAAGGTGCGTTTGGGAGTAGTCACCTCAGCGTCTGCGGCATTAATTCCTTCATTTTCCACCGCTGGTGATACACCCTCCTGGTGTATCCATTCGACGGAGAGGGTAAATTTTTCATGAACCGGAACTTCCGCTCCCACAATAAAATGATATCCCACGAAGGTTGAAGAATACCGGTCCTGCTTGTTGGATGACAGGTTGGGATCATAGGTGTTGAACTGCAGGGCTCCCGCAGGGTCCGACTGGGTGATGGTGGTGCTCACCTGGTGCAGTGTCGGTCCGGCGCCGATATAGAAATGGGTTCTGCGGTTCAGGGGAACAAGAATGCCCAGGGTTGCGGGAAAGGAACTCTGAAAAGTTTTAATTTTTATTGTATTGGTAATGCCGCCGGGAGATGTCACACTCCCCTTCACCGCTTGCACCGGGTTGCTGAAATGGCATCCCAGGCGGAAAAAGAAAAAATTAAATTGATACCGCAGGTTAAAGCCGAAAACCGGCGCGTAGGGGATGGTCATCTGTGACGCGGAGGCACCCGCGGTGGTATCCGCATAGGTTTCCATTGCCAGATTGTACTGATTTATTTCATCTTCAAGGTCATTGGGATCATAGGTAACACCGCCGTTCAGACCGATGGCAAACTCACCAATGGCAGATACGGAAGTCGCCGCACCAAATATAATCGTGGTACCGAAGATAATAATCAACAATGTCCGTGTAAGTTTTTTCATATATCTATATAGACCCGAAATAATAGGTCACACCGAGACTATACCGGTATCCGGAAAAGTCGATTCTGGCAAAATCGGTCCCCCCGGCGTCTGAACCATCCTTGAGGACCTTTGTGGACCCCTTATAATAAACGAGGGAAGTGCTTGCCGCAACATTTTCAGTAACAAAGTATTCCCCTTCGAGGATAATCACAAGGGGAAGGCCCCACCCGGCGAAACTACCCTTCCACTGCTGCCCTGTACTTGATTCAAATCTGTAGGAATAATCTGCATAGGCATAGGCAAGACCGCAGCTGAAAGCAATCCGTATATCCTTCCAAAATGGAATTGATATCCCGAAGGTAACAGGGATATCCGCCTCCCAGAAAGAATACTCGCAGTCCAGTAGGCGCGTTGTGCCGCCATCATCAAATACTGTCTTCCCGGAACCACCAAAATATCCCCAGGTATAGTTCATCGCGATACGGACCTGGTAGTAATCATAGAATATTGTTTTGAAAAGCATCCCGCAGGTCACACCGAGGATTCTGTCGATTCGGCCGGTATCATACCCTTCCATCGACCTGTTCATGCCGTCGATACCGTTGTGGGACTGAAACTCTGAATAATGCTGCGCGGTATGAAGATCACCCCCCAACGAGGGTGCGAAACCGCCGTATGCGCCCGCTGCATAGCTTGCCCCCCACCCCCGCAGCGGCAGGGCAAGAAGCACCAGTACAACGATACATGTCAGTGTTTTGCTGTTCATCTATTTCAACAATTATAAAAGGTAATACATCACACCAAGGATTATTCGGTGTCCTGTATAGTCTATGTAAAAATTGTCCCAGGCATTTGCAGTCTGTGTTTTGAGGACCGCCTCCGATCGTGCATCGAAATATTCCCATTCCATATAAAAACGAACATCGGGGAGCACGATGAACTGAACACCGGTGATAAATCCGTATCCGTAATTAACCGCTGATATATCCTCGGTGGCGCCGCTGGTTAATGTCACCTTTCCGGAACCTAAGAAATATGCCATTCCCCCTCCCATATAAAATTCTCCGCGGTCTTTGACAGGAAAACGGAGACCCAGGAAAAAGGGGACCGCAACATAATTCAGCTTATATTTTTCAACCTGACCGGAATTTTCAAGAACTTCCCCCTGATTCAGAGGAAAGGTTGTATCGAACCCTGTGCGGATAAAGAAAAACGCCGCATTCACCTTCAGCGCAAGTCCCAGCAGCATACTGTTCTGCGGATCGGTAAGGACTGATGTGTCCTGCTCGTTAACGTATCCGACATTGTGATGGGCGCCAAGATGGACCCCGAGACCCAATACATCATTGGCCCTGAGGGTAAGAGGGAGGCATAGAGAAACCATCATTATGCAGGTAAAGGCCTTTATCAACATTGGTTCGTATCTAATAGTCCTGACGGGTTTTGTTTCTTATTGTGCTAAATATTCCCGGATGGAACCCAATTCGTCAAGAACAATATCGGCTGTCGTCAGAAATAATTTCTTTGACCGGTACGCTAATATTCCTCCATGAACAGAAAAAAATGATGACGGAGAAAAGTCTCTTGTGTACTATGAACTTGATATAAATGTTCATTCTTCCCAAAGAATTTCAACAACGATGCAACTGACATTCATGGGGAGCGTAAAACGACGAGGCGTAAAATTATGGAAAATTATCCCCGCACAATAATTCTGAAGGACTCAACGGAATGCCTGTTTCGTCCTGTGGAAGCGGAAGACAGGGAAGCGGTATCAGATTTTTTCACGAGAGTTGATCCCGGAGACTTATGGGTACTGAACAGGGACTATTCAAAACCTGAAGCAGTAAACTACTTCTTTCAGTGCCTGAATCCCGCGGAAAACATCCATATACTCGCAATCAGTGATGGGAAGATAATAGGCATGGGGAGCATTCAATTCACTGCATTCGGCGCACGAAAGCACATTGGAGACGTTCTCATTCTGATTGACAGGAACACCAAGCAGAAACGCCTGGGGTCCTGGATCATGCTGGAACTTATCAGCATCGCCTCCTCCCTCGGGCTGGAGATACTCAAGATTGAGCTTGTGGCGGGAAAAGACGATGCCGCCATTGTTGCTTCACGGCGTGTGAACTTTATCCCCCAGGGGACGCTGAAAAATTTCCTCCAGGACAGGAACGGCAGATGGCTTGACCTGATTATCCTGATCAAGGAGATCCATGAATCCTGGAGCGATTACTGAAATCAGGGAATGTTTTTGAACAGCGTTTCCGCCTTCTTCTTGCCGGTGAGCCGTTCATAATCCCCGTAATCGACAAAAGTCAGGTCAGGGAGTTTCTTTTTCACCCTCATGATCAATTCAAAGGCCCTGCCCCCTCCCTGCGCCGCTTCACGTGAGGTGACAAATTTGAATTCCCGGCCGCATGAAGGGCATTTTTTCAGTCCATCGATACGCATTCCCATCTCCTTGCATCCCGGGCAGAAACCGTATCTGTCATCGACAATGATGATATGCTCCTGAATGTCTTTTATGTCAACTTCGGTCCAGATTCTGATATAATCCATGACGTCTCCTGTCCACATGAAATTTCCCGCATCTCCGGGCAGCATATCGGGGGCGCGGTTACGGCTTCAGGGGGTCGATATTTCTACCGATACCCCACCATGATCTGCCACGCGGGATCAGAAAGCTCTTTCACGGTAATCTTTTTAAATCCTGCCTCCCTGAGCCACGTTGTATACTCTTCCCTGGAATAAATATCCCCACCGGGGCTCTGGGTAATCATGTGAAGTGCAACGGTCGCACCCAGATAGCTTTCACCGCGAAGATTGTCGAATACAATGACAACGCCCCCTTCATTGAGCTGCTCATAACACATTCTCATAATTGCAGCGTTATCATCCGGAGACTGTCCGTGACAGATGTTTCCGAGAAAGGCGATATCGTAGGGGCCATCGGGAAGTTCTTTTGTGGCATCCCCCGCAACCACTTCAATATTATCCAACGGGGTCAGACGGTCCCGTGTCACTTCGAGAGACTCCGGGAGATCGTATATAATGGTGCGGAGCCCTCTCCGGGCGAATTCCTTCGCCATGGTCCCCGGAGCACCGCCGATATCCGCCACAACCCCGGCCTCTGGACAATGCCGCAGGCACAGATCAACGATTTCAGGGGCAAGCTTCTTTTTCCACGGAGAATCCATGCCTTCAATAAAATCAATCATAGAAAATCCTTCGTAGCTTGACTGATCCGGTTTTCCGTGCTCAAGGACATAGGGCAGCGAACGCCATGGATTTATCAAGTACATCAGGAAATTCCAGAAACTTCCCTCATATTCACTGCCCTCGCTATCCACCAGACGGGCGTAGGAATCATCTGTTATACTGTATGTGTTTTCACGTTTTGCCAGGTATTTCATTTCCACAAGGGCCTCAAGAAGTACCCTGGTACACCGCAAATCATATTTCATTCTATCCGCAAAGCCTTCCGCAGTATCCGGCTTCCGGTGAAGCTGTTCAAATATTCCCAGCCGGTGCGACTGTCCCACAAAAATTGTTTCCTCTACCGCCTTCTGCAATTCCCGTATCCGCACGTCCTTTCCCTCTCTTACTGTTGGTTTTCACGGTCCGGTGAGATGCCGCTGTGTTCCACCGCACACCCCTTCACCATTACTCCGGGACGCACGGTGTCAATGATTTTTTCCCGGATTTTTGTTGACCTGACAGGGTAATTGTGTGACTATCACATTTCCAGTTTTACACAGAGCATACTATACAGCACATCGTGTGTATAGACCTGAAAAAAATAAAAAACACATAAACAAAAAAGGAGAAAGTTATGCTTCAGAAAAATGATCCCGTCATTGTGAGCGCGGTACGCACACCCCTGGGCGCCTTTAACGGGACACTCAAGGACACCGGTGCGACTGAACTGGGGGCAATTGTCATAGCGGAGGCGATACAGCGCGCAGGACTTGAAAAGAAAGATATTCGTGAAGTATTAATGGGAATGGTGCTCCCCTGCGGTTACGGGCAAAACCCCGCAAGGCAGGCATCCATCAAGGCATCCCTTCCCATGACAACGGGCTGTCTTACGGTAAATAAGGTATGCGGCTCAGGGCTGATGACGATAATTATGGCCTCAGAGTTCATACGTACCGGATACACTGACATCGCAGTGGCCGGAGGCATGGAAAATATGAATATGGCACCTCACTACATGCCGAAAGCCCGCTGGGGCGCCCGCATGGGAACTGCCGAACTGCGGGACCATATGATACATGACGGGCTGTGGGATGTGGTAAATGACTTTCACATGGGGACCACCAATGATATTATTTCCCGGAAATGGAATATTTCCCGTGAAGACCAGGATATCTTTGCCCTGGGTTCCTATACGAAAGCGCTGCATTCCATTGAAACGGGTAAATTCAAAAATGAAATTGTCCCGGTGACGGTACGCCAGAAAGGTGCGGAAACCATATTTGACACCGACGAGTGCCCCCGGTCCACATCGCTGGAGAAGCTTTCGAAAATGAAACCCGCATTCACCAGTGACGGCTTTGCCACGGCCGGCAATTCATCGGTTATCAGCGACGGCGCCTCAGCGGTGACAGTCATGTCGTATGGAAAAGCACAGGAGATGGGGATCACGCCCCTCGCACGCATAATTGCGGGAGGTTCATCCGGAATTGAACTGGAGCATGTCCTCATGGCCCCTATAAAATCAATTCCCCTGGTATGCGGAAAGGCGGGCATTGACCTGAAGCAGATTGATATTCATGAAATCAACGAAGCCTTCGCGGGATCAACGGTAGCGGTGATGCGTGAGCTTGACATTGATCCGGAAAAGGTGAACGTAAACGGAGGTTCCGTCGCCCTGGGACACCCTATCGGTGCTTCGGGAGCGCGGGTCCTTACCACCCTCATCTATGAAATGAAGCGGCGCGGCGCGGCATTAGGTCAGGCGTCTCTCTGCCTCGGAGGGGCGGAAGCTGTCACGATGATTGTGGAGAATATATGACAACCTCAATCCCCGCCTGGAGGACCATTTCCTCCGCGAGGGGATCAGGATAGGGATCGCGGTATATAAATTTTTTGATACCGCTGTTGATGAGCATTTTCGTGCAGATGGAACAGGGCTGGTTTGTCACATAAATTATCGCCCCGTTGATGGCAACACCGTGGAGCGCCGCCTGAATAATAGCGTTCTGCTCCGCGTGGAGCCCCCTGCAGAGTTCATGTCGCTCGCCGGAAGGCACATTATACAGATTCCGAAGGCATGTTTCCGGCGTACAGTGGGGAATCCCCATGGGGACCCCGTTATATCCTGTGGATATAATCCACTTGTCCTTTACAATAACCGCACCTACCTTCCGCCGTATACAGGTGGCACGCGATGACACATCGGTGGCAATCTTCATAAAATAATCATCCCAGGATGGCCGGTCGTTCATCAGTCTGCCTCGTATTTAAATGTATGCTCCGAGGAAATACCCCCCCCGGTGTTAATGGTTACAACAGCACGGAGCGGTATAAGGGTCTTGCCGGGATTAAAAAATTTTCTGTGATCCTGGAAAGGACGCTCTCCCGCTTTTTCCCTCAGCATTGCCGTAATGCCGCTGCTCTGCAGGAATGCTGCATACGTCCTTTTCACTTTTTTCATCAGTGCGACTTCAGTGACTTCTCTCCCTGCACAGCGCTCCATGATCTCTCTGTTCCCGTAAAAGAGTTTCAGGCATGCCACACCGTTTCCATCAAAGGGGACTGCAACCGCTTCATCCTTCCGTGAAAGAAGAATCACCTTGAAAAGAAAAGTCTCTGTTCCGGATTCCCGCGTGAGAGAAACATTGTAGTGTACCCCTCCCATATTCATGCTGGAAGTAAAATATGTCTTCGTTGGGTCACTGGTAATATAAAGATAGAGCACAAGGATTATCACCATTACATTCACCACTACAAGAAACCTCGGAAACCGTTTTTTCTTTTCCGGTTTAATTCTGGTGTAACGGGACCGCGCCCGCTCCATAAACTCCTCTACCTTTTCGCTTGTTTCGATATTCCTTCGTGCTGTCATCTTCGGCTCCTCCCTGTATATCTCCAGTATGGGATGCATTTGTCAATAAAAAACCATAATCATTCAACAGGCTGAAATATTATTGAACAGATATTTTTACTTGATTTTTTGGCTCTCCACCACCATGATTGGTGGAACTGTATATTTCTTTTATCACTATGCGCCGGTTAAATGCCGATTTTAAACATATATCCAACAACAACAGGAACCCGCCATGATAACCTTGAGCATAATCGCATCACTGCTGGCATCGATCCTTATCTTTTTTATTGTTGTATTTCTTCTGGTTAAAGACTGGCGGGACCAGATTCACCGGTATTACGCATATTTCACCACAGCAGCCTTCGGCATCCTCTTCACTATGTTACTGACCTATGCTATTCCTGATATGATTGATCTTACCCTGGTGAATAAAATCACCCAGCTTTCCACGGTATTATGCTTTTCGGGCCTTTTCGCGCTTTCCCTGGTGTTTCCAAAGAGTGAAAAAAAATTCCCATTTATCTACATTGTGATCATCCTGATCCCTTCATACGTAATCGGGGGAATTGCCGTTTTCACTGACTGGAACATCACCAGGGCGTATTTTAAGGAGGGCCTCCTTCAGCGCGATTTCCAGCCATTCTACACGGTTTATGCGGCAATCACGTTTTCCTATATCATCCTCGCCGTGGGAAACTTCATACGGAAATACTTTACCACACCTGTTGAGATTTACCGGCTCCAGATGCGCTATGTCTTCGTGGCATCTTCAATCGCTATTTTTATCTCAGGTATTACTTCAATCATTCTCCCGAGATTCTTCAATTATTCAGATGTGTATGTGTTCGGGCCCTCCATTTCGGCTTTTTTCGCGATATCATCGCTCTTTTACTCTATTGTTTCACACAACATGATGGACATCACTACCGCTGCTCACAAGACGGCGATGTACGGCTTTATCTCAGCAGCGATTTTTCTGCCCATATTCGGTATTATCAGCATATATGATGCACAGACATTATTTATTGGAAACTATATTTCAAAACTGCCGCCTTACATGATAATCATAAGTATCGTGTTCATGTTCCTTCTCTTTTCGTCATACCTGCAGCCGGTTATTGACGGCGCATTTAAAAGAAAGCAGTACGAATTTGAGCAGATACTTGACAACTTTATTCGTGAATCAGCGGGAATCCGGGATTTTAAAAGTATCGTACAGCGCTCCGTTGATGTTCTTGTTGATTCTCTTTATCTGAAAAGTTCCTTTTTTCTGATGTTCAACAACGACAACAGAAAGTATGAACTTTTTTATGCAAGGGGCGGCGAGATGCAGGTTGACCCCCTTGAGCGGAACGCGATGTTGATCCGCTGGTTTGTACGGAACCAGGAAGTACTGAACCTTGACAAGGTGTATATTGACGATAAAAACTTTGGCGACATCCGTGACGAGGTAGTATCGTTTTTCACCCTCAATAACGTAAAGATGGTTCTTCCCATCTATCACCGGAGAATGGTTCTGGGGCTGCTCTGCTTAGGGGACAAGGATTCCCTTGCAGGTTTCAAACCAGATGAAATTGAAAAACTCCAGCATTTTCAAAGTGAAAGCAATATCCAGATTTCCAACGCCCTCACCTATGAAGAGGCCAAGCGGGAACAGTTCGTGTCGCGGACTATCGACCTCTCCGCTGACATTTTATCAAAAGCGATTCCGGAATCTCTTCCCAACATGCTGGGGATAAAGTTCGGCGCGTTCCTCGTGCCGAAATACGGTGAAGGGGTAGACTACTTTGACTTTTTGCGCCCCGGATCGCAGGGTGTCGGAGTCGTGGCAACTGACGTTTCCGGAATCGGGGTCAACAGCGCCCTCTATTCAGTGGTACTCCGTTCAGCTTTCCAGTCCAGCATCCACGAGGCCCCTTCAAGCTACTCTGTACTCCAGCGTCTCAACAGTGTCCTGTATAACTACTCCCAGGGAAAGGGTGGTTTCATTACTGGATATTATTATTATTTTGACCTGAAGTCGATGCGCCTCATTTACAGCAATGCCGGCTTCCCACCAATGGAATTGTTCCGTATTGAGAAAAACGATTTTGACTCTCTGGACACTGAAGGTATTCCTCTGGGATATGACCCTTCAGCCAACTACGGAATGGGGCGTACCTATCTTTTACGGGGCGATATAGGGGTTTTGTATTCGAAGGCCCTGGTGAATTCCAAGAACCAGAAGGGGGAGATATTCCCGCTGACGGAACTTCGCACTATCGTACGGGATAACCGCACCTCTCGTCCCACGGAAATCGCGCAGGTGATCAATGACCGCTTCAAAGCCTTTATGGGCATTTCATCACCGGAATCCGATATTGTGGTGATCGTGTTCAAGACTGTATAGAAATCTCAATTTCTCTCTGTATCCTCCTTATGCAGGAGTTCCTCTAAAAGCGCGTCTTTTCGCATCCATACGCCGTTGAGCCATTCCTGAAACCATTTCCGGTATGCAGGGTCGTTGAAGTAGTCCCCCAGGAGCTCCACTGTTACGGGAATTTTTTCAATTCGCACCCTTATTTCCCTTATGTTCCCGCAGAGAAATGTCCGAAAATCTTTCTCACCTCCGGGATAGACAATGGTCATATTGAGGATGTAATGAAGACGACTTCCTAATGCGGAAAGCACAAGAGCAACACCACCCGCCTTGGGACGCAGGAGATTATTAAAGGGTACCTTCTGGCGTTCACGTTTTTCCGCTGTGAAGCGTGTTCCCTCAATAAAATTTACAATAGTTATGGGAATATCTCTGAACTTTTCACAGGCTTTCCGCGTAATTTCAATGTCCTTCCCTTTCAGATAAGGCTTTTTTTTCAGGGTATCTTCAGAATACCGTTTCATAAAGGGATAGTCCAGGGCCCACCATGAAAAACCGAGAAGGGGCACCCATATCAGTTCCTTTTTCATGAAAAATTTGGGGAACGGTATCTTCCGGAAAAAAACTGCGGGTATCACCATTGAATCTACCCATGTCTGATGGTTGGGGATAATAAGATACCACCGGTCCTTTTTAAGGCCTTCTAATCCCTGTATGTCCCACCTGATTTTTCCGGGGAGATCCATGATAAGGTTGTTAACAAAAATCCAGTTATTCACAAACCCGTAGAGAAGGCGGCTGGTGAAAACACGCCAGGGCTTAATGGGAATAATAAGCTTGAGAAATGCCACGGGTAGGAGCTGCACGAAACACAACACCGTGTTTGCCAGATATAAAATGAATGAAACAAGGCCCATAACAGGGGCCGGCAGGAATTTCCGCATTTTTTCCTTTTTGATTTTTTTTATAATTCATTGTACATCAACTCTGTCCGCCGGTCAATCATTTTTCATTACAGATAATAATGGCTTTACGCATTTTATGTTGACTTTGTTATAGTTGCGCTGTTTACTGAAAGTACGGTTGCAAAAGGGGGACAGCCCCCGAATTTCGGGAGGTCCGGATATATGAAACAAAAAATTGTTATCAGCGACACCATTGCAGATGAAGGTATTGCTGTTCTCAATGAAAGTAAGCTTTTTGATGTATTCTATAAGCCGGGAATAACCCCCGATGAACTCATGAAGGAACTTCACACCGCACATGGGCTCATTGTTCGCTCTGCCACAAAGGTAACCGCAGAACTCATAGACGCCGCGCCGGAGCTCCAGGTTATTGCCCGTGCGGGAATTGGTCTTGACAATGTGGATATCGAACGGGCAACGGAAAAGGGTATTGTGGTAATGAACACCCCTGCGGGAAACACCATTTCCACCGCTGAACATACTATTGCCATGCTCCTGTCACTGGTGCGTCAGATACCGGGCGCTGATAATTCCATGAAACAGGGGAAATGGGAAAAGAACCGGTTTCAGGGTACCGAACTCCGGGGCAAAGTAATTGCGGTAATAGGGCTCGGCCGCGTGGGCCTGGAAGTGGCCAGGAGATGCAAAGGGCTGTCGATGCGCGTCGCGGGGTATGACCCTTTTATATCGAAGGACTCGAAGCTCAATGTTGACCTTGAATTTCCGGACATTGATGATATCTGGCGCACAGCGGATTTTATCACCGTCCACACGCCCCTGAATGATCAGACGAAAAATCTCATCAACAAGAGTGTGATCAGCAAAATGAAATCCTCGGTGCGTCTTATTAACTGCGCACGGGGAGGCATTATCAACGAAACGGATCTGTACAATGCGCTGAAAAACGGGGAAATCGCCGGTGCGGCACTGGATGTGTTTACCAAAGAGCCCCCCTCCTCGCTGCCGCCGTTCCATGAACTTGCCAATGTTGTGCTGACACCCCACCTGGGTGCCTCCACCGGGGAGGCTCAGGTCTCTGTTGCCGTGGAAGCTGCGGAGATTGTGGCGGAATTTCTCACCACGGGAATTGCCCGCAACAGCATCAACCTTCCCTCTTTGGATATCCATGAACTGGCATTCCTGAAACCGTATATTGACCTCGCGGAGAAAATCGGCCGGTTCCTGGGATCAGCGATGAAAGGAAGGATCCGCGATGTGAGCATATTCTATTCAGGCGACTTCAGGAACTTCAATCTGTCGCCCCTCACATCCTCATGCATCCGGGGGCTTTTATCACCCTATACCGAATACAATGTCAATTTTGTAAACGCCTCATTTATCGCGCGGGAGCGCGGCATCCGCATTCAGATCGGAGAGGACCCCGTATCCCATGACTATTCGCACCTCATCAGCATCCGCGTCACCGGTGACGAGGGGACCAGCGAAGTGTGGGGAACAGTATTGGGAAAACAGCCATGGTTTGTGAAATATAATGAATACCTCATTGACTTTATCCCCACGGGACGGATGGTAGCGCTGTACAACAATGATGTCCCCAACGTAATCGGCAATGTCGGTAATTTTTTCGGCTCCTGTAAAATCAATATTGCCAACTTTCATCTTGCCCGCACCAAACGCGGCGGTAAGGCATTCATGGTAATTGAGGTGGACACCGACCTTACACCTGAGGTGATAAAAGGATTGAAAGGCCTTCCTGACATCATTGACGCGCAGTATATTGTGATGTGAGAACTCAGCAAAAAGCCGCGTGAGCAATACTTTCATTTCAACACCCGGCTGCCGCTGCGAATAGTGCAAGAGTGAATTTTCTGCAGTAAATTCATGTTGACAGTTTTTTCAGTGCCATGCACACAGTGAGAAAATTTCATCAGGAGCATGACACTGGCACTTTTAAATTTACAGAATGTAACCCTCGCCTTCGGCAGCGCTCCGCTCCTTGACGGTGTTGACCTCCAGGTCCATGAGGGTGAAAAAATCGCGATTCTCGGACGCAACGGCGCGGAAAATCAACCATGATGAAGCTCATCAATGGGGACTTTGACGCTGACGGCGGAACCATTCACCGCGAAAAAGGCCTCAGGACGTCCCTCCTTTCCCAGAGCGTGCCGGATTCCCTCCATGGATCACTATATGATGTGATTGCAGGAGGCGTATCAACCCCTGAAGATTTTCACCACCAGATGGACAGCACGGAAGAGCTGAAATGGCGGCAGCAGATTGAAAAGACCCTGTCGCTGTTGACCCTTGACCCGGAGGAAATATTTGAAACCCTCTCCGCAGGTATGAAGCGCCGGGTACTGCTGGGACGGGCACTGGTGAGCGAGCCCGACATTCTACTCCTTGACGAGCCTACGAACCATCTCGACATTGACTCCATCATCTGGCTCGAAGTCTTTCTGCAGCGCTACGCGAAAACCCTGATTTTCGTGACACACGACAGGCGGTTTCTCAGCAGGATATCGACCCGTATTATTGAAATTGACCGCGGGAAGCTCTTTGACTGGAAGTGCGATTACGAGACGTTTCTCTCACGAAAGAATGCCTGGCTTGAAGCGGAGGACGCGCAGAACGAGCTCTTTGACAAAAAGCTTGCCCGTGAGGAGGCCTGGATACGCAAGGGCATAAAAGCCCGGCGGACGCGCAATGAAGGTCGTGTGCGTGCCCTCAAAAAAATGCGCGATGAACGCGCTGAACGCCGCGACCTGTCCGGGACAGTACGTATGGAAATCCAGAAAACCGGGGATTCCGGCAAGATCGTCATTGAAGCAGAGGACATCTCCTTCAGCTACGAAAATGGTCCTCTTATACAGAACTTCTCAACGACTATTCAGCGGGGCGATAAAATCGGCATCATTGGTCCGAACGGCTGCGGCAAAAGCACCCTGATAAAGCTGCTCCTTGGCGAACTGGCCCCGGACTCCGGTACCGTAAAAACAGGCACCCGTACCGAAAAGGCCTATTTTGACCAGCTCCGGAACCAGCTGGACGAGTCCCTCTCCGTTCGGAAAAACGTCGCCGACGGCAGTGAGATTATTGATTTCAACGGCGGGAGGAAACACATTATCGGATACCTGCAGGACTTTCTTTTTCCCCCGGACAGGGCCGATGTCCCGGTATCGGCGCTCTCCGGAGGCGAGAAAAACAGACTGCTTCTGGCAAAGCTTTTCACGAAGCCGTCGAACTTTCTCATTATGGACGAGCCCACCAACGACCTTGACATAGAGACCCTTGAGCTCCTCGAGGAACTGCTGCTGGACTACAAAGGCACCCTGCTCCTGGTAAGCCACGACCGTACCTTTATCAACAATGTTGTTACCGGCACCTTC
>JAKQCH010000227.1 GCA_029573825.1 Spirochaetota bacterium
TACTGATGGGTTTGATACCGTTCTGCAGTATACTCATTAACGCCAGTGAAACGGATGAATAACCGAGAATCTCATGATTACCGGCCATAACAGGGCGTGTGTTTTCATCAAATGGATACACGGTGATTTCCTGGTGAAAAATCGCCGCCTGTGAACTATGACACTGCGCGCATCCCCTGACGCCGAGTGCCGCCCTTGCCGGAAACACATCATGGCTGTACTTATGCACGTTGGCATAGGGAGATGCCTCCCACTGCTCCTTTGGAATTCGGGAAAACTTTGTACCGGATTCATATACTTTATCGTTCATAACCCAGACGACCTGTTTCCCGTCCATGGGATATTTGGTCTTTGTCAACATCGTAGTAATTGACAGAATAAGGGCGTTAATCTCTTCCGGGCGGTTTATTTCAACAACATGATCATTATAATCATCCTTTATCTTCGCGAGTTCAGGATATGATGACGGATCCTTTTTGAAATCATCCCACATTTTGTACACATCAGTCATTCTGGGCTGCATCAGGCCCTGTTTTCCTTTTGTTCGTATGGCAGGCCATGCAGAATGTGTCCTGTTAACGGGATATATCTTCCCCTGATACCGAACGTAAACCGGCCTGTAAGTAAAATTCGGTTTATCGTCATATCCCATCATATTCAGATACCCATAGTGATTGTAGAGCTTCATATCAGGACCGTAAAAAGTCCAAACTTTCTTAACATCAGGTTTGATACGGGAGCCCGGATTAAACACATCGCTCGCCATAAACTGTGAGGCACGTGTTGTACGTTCCGGTATATGGCATGTCTGGCATGATATTTTTTCCAGATGTATGGGCGATATCCCCCTGTGACGAGGCATCGGTGCGCCAAGATTTCCGGTAAAATGACAGTCACGGCACGTAACGACGGTGTTGTCGAGATCGTTTCTCGCAAGAGTACCCGGATCATCGCCTTTCCCGAAATTATGATCGTATTTTTTATTATTCTTCTGATTTTTCGAAGATGAACCCGAAGTATGACAGTCAACACATTTTAGCCCGGCACGTATATGAACATCAGTACGTGCGCTGAAGTTAGCCCCCCTCTTCTTTACGCCTGGCTGGGCGTGACACGAAAGACAGGCTCCGTTCCTGGGATGTTTAATTATTGAAAGCTCCACACGGCCGTCAGGTAAAAACATATCTGTATTATAACGCACTGCCGGGGTTTTCCCTTCGGCTACCGCACCGACGATCTTTGCGAAACCGGCCCCCACTGTTGCCGCCCATTTAAAATTCAGCTGTTGAATCTGGCCCGCCCTTTTCGAATAATTATATGACGGGAGATGACACATCAGACAGTCCGCTTCGGCAACCCCTGATTTAACCCAGTTGGCCTTAAAATAATCTCCATCGAAGATTTTATTGGCACCGGAAACGATATCGTTCCCTGCATCAGCCATAAACGCATCATAACGCTTCCCGGCCCTGTCAAACTCAAGGGGACCGCCGCCCGGATGACACACTCCGCATTTTTTCACAAAGGTGTATGATGTCATGTCCATAGTGCGGGGTGACGCGTTATTCTTGGGGGAGAGATACGAATACAAAGGTGCAGGTGCGCAATACGCTCCGCCATAATTTCCGGGCGAAGTCGCCCATTGTGCACGCTTTGCCTGTCTCGGATCAGGCTTTTCCCCTCTTCCCTGCTGAAAATGATACGCCTCTGTAATCGCGGCATAATCATGACAGGCCCCGCAGGTGCGTTTCGGGCTGTAAGGTTTTCCCGCATTGATCCCTTTGACCGGGTTTATTATTTCATTGTTCTCATCACGCAAAAAAAATGGAGGACATACTCCCAGGGCCTGAACGCCCGGTTCACGGACGAACTGCTCCGCTGCCGCTGTTCCTGAACCTGTCATGTTTGTCATATAGAAAATGAACGAACTGAATATTAGAATAAAAAAGAACATGATAACTGCATTTTTTTTGTTTTTATTGTGCTTCATAGCAACACCTCCCGTCATACATTATATTGTACAGGTTGTCTGGAAAAAAGCCCAGCTTGCTGTTTCCGCGCTTCCTGTATTTTTGATAAACTCTCCGGGGAACATCCTCCCGAAACCCGCCATTATTTCCACATAGCTGCAAATTGTGAAAGTAAACCGTACGTCAATTTCGTGACCGAGCACAACTCCCGAAACTCCGTCTTTGTCACGGCGATGCTCCTTCATTCCTGTTGTATACCACGCGTCCCTGGCCTCATCGAGAGTAAAGTAATGATAATCCACGAACGCAGATACACGCTTAAACGGATGAACACTGAAATTAATTTCATGGTCCCAAATATTGGACCAGGTAAAAAGATTAAGACATCCGTAAAAGTAAATGTCCTTTCCTCCATATAATCCGTCGAATGTCTCCCACACGCCATCATCAGGATCGCTGTCACCGGAGCCCCAGGTTACCTGGCCTCCGATACGCGGTTTCCATGATACAGGAGCGGTAATCCCCGCTCGTCCGTTCGCGCCGTACGCCCGAAGATTCTCGTTTCCATAACTGCCGGACTGCCGAATCAATGTTATTGAAGCGTCAAATACATCGCCCGGTTTAATTTCTGTCTGAAAACCATAGGAATGCGAACGAATACTCTCATCTCCGGACACATGCCCCGCTGCGCCGTGTTCATCGTCTTTATACACATAAAAAACGTCAAATCTGAAGTGTTCCAACCTTATACCCGAATAGGCCACAAGAGTAAAAAATCCATCCGCTGAACGATTCGGCCATGTGTCTGACTGATACTGAATATATTTCCCCGCCCAGACATCAGCCCATACAGGCCCGAATTCACCTTTCACCGTCGCCGCATCCCATGCGTACCTTCCGGTGTTTCCCCAGCTTCCGGGACCAAAAACGCGCTGGTCACCGTATGATATCTGCTGCCGTCCCATTCGTAATCCGAAAGGGCTCCCGCCGATTTTATTCCACTCAAAATACAGCTGCCGTATATCCATGGTATCTTCGATGGGACTGCTTTTCGGATAATCCTCATTATCATACTTTGTTAGAAATGAGTGCGCATCCTGCAATTGAAGGAATAT
>JAKQCH010000257.1 GCA_029573825.1 Spirochaetota bacterium
TTCCCAAAAGTGCTGGGTGATATCGTTCCGGCATTTCATCCCTCCCTGTATTTCGCCGTAAAACCCGTTGTAAAATGGTACCTGAAAAACTTCCGCCTTGATAAAAAAAACGCCCAGGAGCAGGTGAAAAAATACGAGAACACCCTCGATGAAGCAGACCCCTATAAGCTGAAAGCAAACGCCCTTGCGATTAAAAACTATACCGTGTGGGACAAACTGGGGACCATTATCACTCCCTGTGTTATTTTCGGCGCGACATCTGACACCCTTCACGGAACAGATAATCTGCAAAAACTTATTGCTATTATTCCACGCACGGAATACATAGAACTTGCGAGCAATACCGAGACCCACAGCAATAAGGCAGGAAAGCTCATCGCGGAATATATTGCAGAAAAAAAATACAGACACATCGAGCAGCATGCCGTTTTGCACAACTGAGTTAAATCTTCATACCGGGGAGAATAATTATTATGCCAGAAAGTGACATCAAAGTCGGAGAAAAGATAAAAGAATTGAGAGAAATGAAGGGAATGACCCTTCAGGACATTGCTGATAAAACAGGTTTTTCCACGGCATTTATTTCACAGATTGAAAACCATCTGATATCCCCTCCACTGGGCGCACTGATAAAACTCTCCCATGCAATGAATCTGGAAATCGGAAAATTCTTCAAGCAGGAAGGCACGTCCCCATACACGATTGTGCGGAAGAACGAGCGGGTCGCCACGTCACGGGTCGCCTCAAAGGAAGGTGTCCGGTATGGTTACTCCTATGAGTCACTCGCACCGGACAAGATAAACCGCAGCATGGAACCCTTTCTTGTGACCCTTGAGCCGATGTAGAGAAAAGGAGCGCCCTACAGCCATGAAGGCGAGGAGTTTATTTTTGTCCTTGAGGGGCGCATCGAAGTTCAGCTCGATACATATACCGATGTCCTTGAAGCAGGAGACAGCATCTATTATGATTCAACAGTGCCCCACAGAGTGAGCTGCCTGGACGAAGTGCCGGCAAAAATTCTTGCGGTTATTTACGCCTCATGAAAGCAGGGAGTGTACTTACAGGGGATCACTGTAAAAGTGGTAATTATTTTTTCCTTTTTCCTTTGCCCGGTACATCGCGTCATCCGCTCTCTTGAGAAGCAGGTCCCCTGTCATGCCGTCAGTGGGGAATACTGCGATCCCGACACTCGCCGTGAGACTTACTTCATTTTCTCCCAGATTGTAGGGATTCGCAATCGATACAATAATTCTCTTTGCGATGGAAATAATCTCCTGCAGGTTCTGAACACTTTCCAATATTATTGTGAACTCATCACCTCCCATGCGTGACACGATATCAACCTCCCGAACACACTCGATCAGGCGTTTCGCCACAATCTTCAGGAGCATATCTCCCATATCATGTCCATAGGTATCGTTGACGGTTTTAAAACCGTCGAGATCAAGAAAAAGCACTCCCGCAAGCTGCTTTCTCCGCCTGGCGCTGGCAAGGACAAAGGACAGCTTTTCCTGAAAGAGCGCACGGTTCGGCAGTTCCGTGAGATAATCATGGGTCGATAAATACAGCAGTTTATCCTGAATGACTTTTAGCTCAGTAATGTCCCGTGCCACAGCCTGATATCCCAGGACCCGGTCACCTTCATAGACAAGCTGCGTATTCTGTCCAAGCCATACTTCACGCCCCTCCCCCGAAACCACGGGATATTCATAATAGGTATTGCTGATCCGTTTCACGAACTGCAGCCCGAAAAACCTTCGCGCGCCTTCCTGATAGTCCTGCCTGATCATATTGACAAACTGCTTCCCGATGATATCCTCCCCGCCATACCCGATGATGCGCTGTGCCACGGGATTTACGAACATGATGCTCCCATTCACATCTGTTCCGAAGATAATATCACCGGCATTCTGCACCAGTGTCCTGTACCGCTCTTCGCTTTCCTGCAGGGCATCCATGGCTTTTTTTCTCTGCAGCACAATAGCTGACTGATGGATCAGCGTTTCCAGAACATCTTTGCCCGCAAGGGGCACATCGCCGGGCAACAGAATTCCAACGAGGCCCTGCATTTCACCCTTTGACACAAGGCTGATAGAATAGACTGACCCGAGATTGAAGTGAGCGGTAAATTTCGCGGCATCTTCTTTTGCAATTGCCCCCAGCGTTAATTCTGAAAGACCTCCCTTAACTAATTCAAGTTCAGAATTCCCGGCCCGTTTCAGGACTTCTTCATCGTGTATATGTATTCGTTGACCAACAGGATTCTGATTTGTAATTGAAATAAGGAAATCCAGAATCCCGACGGGTCCGGAAAAGGATTCGATGGTGATTGTTTTTGAAAATGCATCATAGGACAATATAATTACAACGGCGTTTCCGGACAGCTCGCGCACCTTTCCGCTGATAAAATCATAAATATTTTCCTGCGAACCGATCTCAACCAGTTCCATTGCCGCCCGCGAGAGAAATGCCAGATTCAACGCATTCCGCAACTCCTTTTTCTGGCTTTCCCTGAGGGACTTCTCCATTTCCTTCCGTTCAGTAATGTCCCGGTCAACGCCGACAAATCCCACCGCCTCCCCCTTTTCATCACGGAGGAATGAAGCTTTCACCTCAAGCCATCGGTGTGACCCATCCTTATGTATACATTCAACTTCAACAGTCGTTGATCGGTTCTGGTTCACGGAACCTTTCTTTTCACAATCCATTTCCTTACGATAAATATTCTCAAGAAGTTTCAGGGATTCGGGAGTTACAAACTCCTCAATCCGCTGCTTCATCGCCTCTTCAACACTATACCCTCTCACCATTTCCACAGAAGGGCTGATGTACACCGGCAAAAAATCGAGATCCCGGATCCAGAACAGATCTGTGACATTGTTTTCAATCAGCTTGAATCTCTTTTCAGCTTCATGATGCGCCGTGACATCCCTGGAATTGAGTATAAAACACCGTGTCGAATCCGCTTCACCTGCAATCCTGCGTAATGCGGTATGCAGTATCCGCCACTCGCTCTTGCTGTTCCGATAGCGGTATTCGACCTCTGTTCCGCTTCCGGGAAGTTTTTTTTCTTCCTTAAGGATACTGTTAATTTTCGGTACATCATCTGCGTGAATATAGTCAAGCTCGCATTCACCGATTACCGCAACCGGGGCATAACCCATAAGTTTTTCATTTGAATGACTTTTAAAAAGTATAGTGCCGTCGTTGGCAAGAATGGTAATGATGTCTGAAGAATTTTCCAGGAGCAGCCGGTAATGATTTTCAGTCTGCACCACCATTTTCATTGAGCGGTTGTCATGGGAAACATCACGCATGATGCCGATGGTGCCCCTGAACTGCGGGTTCACACCATTTTTGTAATCATACAGACCGATCGAAACGACTTCAACAACGGGATGTTTAACCGCATAATAGCTGTATTCAGATTTGGTTTTCTGTTTCAGCCGCACACGGAGAAGATTTGTAAAACGCTTGCCGGTCCTCCGTTCATCGAAAAGACGGGGAGAATTATTATCTCCAATATTTTTCCCCTGAAGCCGTGTCAGTACGATATCCCGCTGCACATTTTTGATATCATCATCATGAATTATTACACTGAAGTGGCTGCCGATGAGCTCTTCCGGAGTATACCCGATTTTTACAATTGCATCATTGAGGTAAGTAAAAACTCCTTCCATATTTATCTCATATACAATATCCGGCAGAGTCTGGAGGAGAGTGCGGTAAATGTGTTCTGATTTTTCCATCACGTCCATTGTATCATCAACACCGGGATGATCCTTTTTGATATATTCTTGTACGATACGTCATATTTCTTCACATGTTTCCCTGACATCATTTTCAGAATATAATGAATCTGACAGTATTTCAAGTAAAATAATTGATGCCGAATAGCTGGGTATTTTATTCAGTTTTGTATTATCCTGAATATACAAATTTTTTCTGATTACCCGCATATATTGTAATAAAGTAATTGATTTATCAGGCCATGGATATCAATACAATAAGGAAAAATGTCGATATTATGATATTACCATGCCGCGTTCAATATGCTGCAATTTGACAGGTAACGCCGGACTGCATGTAGTAAAAAAAATATAACCCGGGAATATGATTTTTTTAAATAAATGGAAAAAAGACCTGAAGCCTGTATTCGTTTCAGTCGGCGCAGGAATACACCAGCTGAAGCTCATTCAGGAAGCAAGAAAGCTCGGCTTTCTTGTGGTAGGTGTTGATGCCAACCTCCAGGCGCCGGGCATGAACAGCTGTCATCTGAAGATTCAGGAATCGGTCACTAATTATGAGGAAATATATGTTTCCCTGCAGGAAACCCTCATGATAAGCAACGTGAAGTGCGTACTCTCGAAATCATACGGCGAAGCGGTTAAAACAGCATGTTACTTAGGGGAAAGATTTAATATCCCCCTCGTGCCGTTCAGCCGGATTGATGATTTTATTCACAAGGAGTTAATGAAAGCTGTTTTTACTGCACACGATATACCCACTCCTGCATGCAGAATCATTGATACGAAGAGCGTACGGTCACTGCACAGCAGCAAATTCCCCCTGGTCATAAAGCCCCCTGTTGGCCATGCAAAAAAGAATGTTAAGCTGATTCAGGACTTTGCCGGCCTGCAGAATTTCTTTTCAGGAAATATATCAAGAAATAGCAGGTTTCTCCTTGAGGAATACATTGAGGGGGATGAAATAATTGCAGCAGGTATTGTACACAACGGTACATACCATTTGGCTGATATCAGCGACAAAATCACATCACTACCCCCCTATTTTGTTGATATCATTCACATTTCACCTTCAAAATACTTCCACCTTAGAGAAAAGATCATTGAGATCGGTCAGATGATAACTGACGCCTTCGATATTTCTTCATCGCCTCTGATTATGGAGCTTCGTATCACCGCTGACGAAAACCTGTATTGTATTGAGGCAGTTCCGGAATTCGGCGGAGAATATCTGCCAGATATTCTGATACCTGAACGGACCGGATATAATTTTATCCATGAAACAATAAATGCAGTTACGGGAGGGAATTTCATTCCTCCCAATGCGAAATCTTCAAGAAAAGCAATAGCAGTGCGATTTATCACCGGACGAAAAGGCACAATCAGCACATTTAAGGACGGCAGCAGCCCCCGATCAACCGGCCTCATCTTTGAAAAAATGTTTAAAAATCCAGGTGATCCCGTATCAGCCCCTGTTACCAATCATGACAGAATCGGTGTCGTCATTACCAGAGGGAAAACCCGCGAAGATGCAATTGACAATGCTGAATATGCAATCGAAGAGAAACAAATTATGATACAGACAGCTGCCCCCGTCCCGGACAGAAGCAATGCATAAATCCGATTCATGGAACTCGCATTACACCAGGGATAAATCTGTTCTTATTTATCCTGACGAAACGCTTGTCCGCATGATGACTCCCCTGCTAAAAAAACGTCACCCCGCTGAACTCATCGCTCTCGACATGGGCTGCGGAACCGGGAGACATTTGAAATTCATGCATGAAGCGGGCATTGGGACTGTGGCCGGCCTTGATTTCAGCATGAATGCCCTTCATGTCTGCAGCGAGCTCTATCCGGAATCCCTTCTTGTCCAGGGTGACAATACCGCACTGCCATTCCCCGCCGGGTCCATCGATTTCGCGGTAGCATGGGGATCACTTCACTACTGCACAAAAGAAGACATGGGCCGCATTATCGCCGAAATCCACCGTGTGATAAAACCAGGAGGATCGCTTTTCGGCACACTGCGTTCAGCGCGGGACACCATGCTCCGCAGCGGCCGACATGTGGGAAACAATGTCTGGATTACAGATCTCCATGATATAAAAAATTCGGTGGTGTCCTTTTATGACGAAGGAGAACTTTCACCGGCCCTTGCCTCCTTTTCCCGCCTCAGCTACGGCTTAATGGAACGAAGCATACCGGGGAACCTCACAAAAATTATATCCCACTGGTATTTCCAGGCAGAGAAGTAATAAATTTCTTTTTTCCCCCACAGTCTTTAATTTCAAACTTTCCAGTATAAAAATAGTTCCAAATATTTGAATATTTTACAATATTTTCAAATTTTTTATTGACCGCACACAATCCCGTGATTAATTTGAATTATATACTATTTTTTTAAATTCATCAATTTTTCATTTACGGGAGGCTTCTGATGAATAAAAAAAATCTCAACTCGCACATTTTATTAACAAATGCCGACCGCCCATTAAACCGGAAACAATTTCTTCGCAATCTGGGATATTCAGCCCTTGCGTCAATGCCGGCGCTGCTCCTGCCGGGCTGCTATTTTGACCTGGAATATTCACCCTATATGACAAATGTTGATTATGAAAACCTGAATGCCGGTAATCTTGAAAAGATTGCAGCACTTGAGGCCGGCAGGGAATACGGCAACACCTACAGATTCGGGCTAATATCCGACACCCATCATTTCTACACAGAGACAAAAAAGGTCATCGGTATTTTCAATTCCCGCAGTGATCTGGATTTTGTAGTCATTATCGGAGATACAACCAACCAGGGGCTATTAAGGGAATTTAACTGGGGATATGATGTTATAAAAAAACTGAAATATCCTTATATCAATATAATCGGTAATCACGATTGTCTTGATTATGGAATTGAAATTTTCGAAAAGATGTATGGCCCTCTGAACTTTTCGTTTTCGTTTCTCGGCACAGAATTCATATGTTTCCATAACAATAACTGGGAAAGCAGCGAACCCGATTACGGATGGCTTGCGCAAAAGGCATCGTCCAGCACTGCCGCGCATCGTGTATTGTTTGCGCATATTGACAATTCCGGATGCGCCTTCAACAGATTCAGTCAGTCGCAGGTGGACACATTTAACAACATAATATCAGAATACTTTGACTGCGCCATTCACGGCCATGCCCACGAAAACAGCAAAGAAGATATGGTGAACGGTGTACCCCGGTATCAAATCGGTAGTCCCGGATACGGTCATTACATGGTGGTCACATTCAACAATGGTATTTTCGAGGTTGAACGATGTACCTTCTGAATAACAGATGTTGTGTAGCGGCTGCCCTGATTATTACTCTTGTTTTTATTATGGTTGATAACACCGCAGCGCTTGAACACAACCCCGGACGTCCATGGTATATTCCTGACCTTATTTCTGTACAGACCGCAGGATATATCGGCTATGCGGCAGGAGGCATCGGCTACCTTTCCTTTCACCGATTCTGGGAAAGCACACTTTTCTATGGATATGTACCGGAAGAGATTGGAGGAAGGGAAATTCATACCATGTCATGGAAAAACTCAATATATCCCATACGCATCTCCCTCGGTGATATATGTGAAATATCACCCCTTTATCTGGGAGCGACATTTCTTTTCGCCCTGGACAAAAGTGTTCACTGGCAGTATT
This sequence comes from Spirochaetota bacterium, assembly GCA_029573825.1. Lineage (GTDB taxonomy): Bacteria > Spirochaetota > UBA4802 > UBA4802 > JAGODF01 > JAKQCH01. The sequence continues at coordinate 7,432 of JAKQCH010000257.1, forward strand.
CAACAGATTGCCCCGACTGGTATTATCCCCCCACAGGATTCCATGGGGCATTAAATTTCGGGATACAGGTGCTGATAAGGAGCCGATTACTGGAGGTAATCCATGGGTTTTACGCTGAAATTACCATGCTGGACACCTACATGAAGGCTTATTTCTGGGACGACCATGAGCACCTTCATTTTAATGACTGCGCAACCCTTGCCCTTGGATACAAAATTATTTTTTAATACAATAATGGGAATGAGAATGCTCAGCGCACGATATGGCATGCTATTTTAAGAAATAAAATTCATCTTGACAAAGACCACTGATTTTATAATTTAATAACAAATTGAAAATTTGATTAAAAGATAATATTATTATAATGACTGCAGTAATACAAAAGGAACACAATGGACCGGAAACGAACCCTGATTATATCAAATGCCACCACTCTCATAAAACGGTATGGAATAAAAAAAACAACCATTGAAGACATCGCCAGAGAATGCAAGCTTACAACTTCAGCATTATATTATTA